>JABFXB010000175.1 GCA_013361975.1 Dermatophilaceae bacterium | reverse complement strand
CCGAGGGCGTGTGCCGTCAGCCGCGCAGCCGCACGGAGAGGCAGGTGACGCAGCCCTCGAGCTTCTCGAACTCGGAGATGTCGACCATCGTCACGTCCAGACCCCTCGCCGCGAACAGCTGGGCCGTGCGCGGAGCCGCCGCCGACATGAGCACCGACTGACCGCCCAGCAGCACGACGTGCGCGCCGGGTTCCTCTGGCACGGCGAGGAATTGGGCCCACACGCTCGGGTCGTCGACGAGAGGCGGGTGGCCGACGACCGTGCCGTCGGGCAGGGCGGTCACGGCGGACTTGAGGTGCAGCGCCCTGGAGACGGGCACCGGGACGACGTCGACGCGGTGGCCCTCGAGCGCGCGGGCGAGCTGCTGCACTCCGTCGAGGTTGGTGCGTCCGCCGACGCCGACCCAGACGTGGTGACCGTGCTTGAGCACGTCACCGCCGTCGAGCGTGCCCGGGTGCTCGATCTCGACCGTGCGGTAGCCGTGCGCCTCGACGGCCTCGCGCACCCCGGCCCGCTCGCCCCGCCGCTCGGGCGCGCCGGAGCGGCAGAGCACCGCGACATCACCGTGCACGACGACCTGGTCCTCGATGAAGACACCGTCCGGGCAGTCGTCGACGGGAGGCGCCTCGACCACAGACCAGCCACGGCGGCGCAGCACGTCGACGTACTCCTGCCACTGGCGCAGGGCCAGCGGGGCGTCCACCGACGACGACCGCTCGACGTGGGTCACGATCCCGTCCGCGAGTCGGGGGGAGGGGCGGCGGACGAGCGCGAGGCGACGGTGCACGCGCTCACCCTATGGGTGGTGCACGAGGCTCGCCCGGCGCGCACCCGGCGGCGGTCAGGACGCGAGCGTCGGCTTCTCGTCGGACCGGGCGGTGGGCCACCACCCCTGCGTCTGGGCCGTGTGGGTCAGCTGCTCGCGGTAGGCCGACCCGGCAGCCCGCACGCACCTCTCGACGTCCTCCTCGCCGATCGAACCGAGCCGCCAGCGCAGCAGGCGGCGGGCGATGATCGGCTGGTCGCACAGCGGCCGCAGCACGCCGCCCGGCGGGGCAGCGGCGGTCGGCACCGCGAACGACACCGCACGCCCGGTCACGACCGCCGGCCACAGCGGACCGAGGTCGTGCGGCCCGTAGGACGACCGGAGCGTGACGCCCAGCGCTCCGAGCACCGAGCTCGTCGCCTCGGAGCCCGGGTCGATCTCGACGGGCGGCAGGATCCAGTCCTCGCCCGCCAGGTCCCGGATGTCGACGCAACGCTGCGCCGCGAGCGGGTGGCTCGCCGACAGCGCCACCAGCAGCGGCTCGCGCTCGACGATGAGGCGCTCTCCGACGTCCGGCCGCTCCCGGGGCCGCGTCGCCGCCAGCGCGATGACGACCGCGACGTCGATGCGGCCGTCGCTGATGGCCTCGGTCGTCGTGGTGCCGGTGAGCGGCGGCACCGGCAACAGCGGGCGCCGCATGTCGGTGGCGTACGCGTGACTGACGAACGACGTGAAGTAGCGCAGCGAGTCGGAGGAGAGGCGCAGCGGGCCCTGGCCCGACTGGTGGCTGCGCACGTCGTCGCGCAGCAGCGACACCTCGTTGACGACGACACGAGCCCGCGCTGCGACCCGCTCGCCGATCGCCGTGCACGCGAGGGTGTCGCCGCTCGTGCGGAAGAGGGAGCAGCCGAGGGCCCGCTCGATGCGACCCACCTCAGAGCCCAGCGTCGCGGTCGACACTCCCAGCGCGGCCGCCGCCGCAGGCAGGCTGCCCTGCTGCGCGACCACGGCGATGACGCGCAGGTGCCGGACCTCGAGCTCCACGCCTCCGAGAGTAGGGCGGCGGGGCGCGCGGCGCCGCCCGACCGCATGCGGAGCCCGACGGCATACGGCCGCCTCAACCGGCGGCTCTCGTCTTGAACGGGTTTGACCCTCACGCGACGTGAAGCGGCATACGTCCACGACGCGATCCACGAACGCCGACCGCCAGGAGACCAACGTCTGACCACCGGTTCGATGTGTTCCGCGGTCGCCCCTGACCGCGGAACACATCGAACGGGCGGAAGGCGGGCGCCGTCAGGCGCAGGACATGTGGTCGAACGAGACCGTCACGGTGCCGTTCGCGTTGAGCGTGGCCTGGGCGTTGTCGTGGAACTGGAGGTGCGACCCGTCGGTGCCGGTCGCGTTGACGTTGAACGTGCTGTGCTCGACACCGTTGCGCAGGTTGTTCTCGTCACCGAACCACGTCGCGAAGTGACCCGTGTAGGTCACCTTCGACGGGTTGTCGGGCGTGAACGTGAACATGCCCTCGACCGTGCCGGTGAACCACGAGCCGGTCTTGTTGATGGTGCTGTGGAAGATCTGGTTCTCCACGGCACGGACCGTGCCCGGGTCGCCCGTGCACGGGTTCATGTCGTGGAAGGCGTCGACGACGCCGTGCCGGTTGTCGGTGAACGTGACGGCCCCGTTGCCCCCGGCGCCTGCTGCCCCCGCTCCCGACACGAGAAGCGTTGCCACGCCAGCCGTGGCGAGTGCGGCCCTGATGCTGAGTCGGCTCATGCGACTCCCCCTTGAAGATATGTGTACTCGGTGCCCCCGAGGGTCTGTGACCCCTCATCGAGGGTGCACCCGGATCGAGGGGGAGGGGAGCAGAACAGCAGAATCACAGGTCCCGTCCACCCTCGGCCCGTCTGCGCCCACCTGCTGAACGCGGCGAGGGCCGGGCCGGCGCACACCGTAACCTTGTGACATGCGAGTCGGTGTCTTCGGTGCAACAGGTCAGGTCGGCGGCGTCATGCGCGCCCTTCTCGAGGAGCGCGACTTCCCGGTCACGCAGGTGCGGTTCTTCGCGTCGGCGCGCTCGGCCGGCACGACGCTCCCGTTCAAGGGTGAGGACGTCGTCGTCGAGGACTCCGCCACGGCCGACTTCTCCGGCATCGACATCGCCCTCTTCAGCAACGGCGGCGCCGCCTCCAAGGAGCTCGCCCCCAAGGTCGCCGCCGCCGGCGCGACCGTCATCGACAACTCGAGCGCCTGGCGCAAGGACCCCGAGGTGCCGCTCGTCGTCTCCGAGGTCAACGCCGTCGATCTCGACAGCATCCCCAAGGGCATCGTCGCCAACCCGAACTGCACGACGATGGCCGCGATGCCGGCGCTCAAGCCGCTGCACGACAAGGCCGGCCTCGTGCGCCTCCACGTCTCCAGCTACCAGGCCGTGAGCGGCTCGGGCGGCAAGGGCGTGCAGGAGCTCGACAGCCAGCTGCGCGGCACGTACGCCGCCGGTGACCCCGCGGGGCTGGCCCTCGACGGGCGCGCGGTCGCCGTGCCCGACCCCACCGTGTATGCCGTGCCGGTCGCCTTCAACGTCGTGCCGGTCGCTGGCTCCATCGTCGACGACGGCTCGCTCGAGACCGACGAGGAGCAGAAGCTGCGCAACGAGTCGCGCAAGATCCTGCACATCCCCGACCTGCGCGTCTCGGGCACGTGCGTGCGCGTGCCCGTCTTCACCGGCCACAGCCTCGCGATCCACGCGGAGTTCGCCGACGACATCACGCCCGACGAGGCGCTCGACCTGCTCAAGAACGCGCCCGGCGTCATCGTCACCGACGTGCCCAACCCGCTCGAGGCGGCCGGCCGCGACGAGGTGTTCGTCGGCCGCGTGCGGGCCGACCAGGCCGCTCCCGAGGGCAAGGGCCTCGTGCTCTTCGTCGTCGGAGACAACCTGCGCAAGGGCGCGGCCCTCAACGCCGTGCAGATCGCCGAGGAGCTCGTGGCCCGCCGCTGACCGGCACGCGCCCGCCATCCCCCAAGGCAACACACCGAGCAGGTCACAACCCACCGCGATCCGATCCCGGTGGGTTGGTACTTGCTCGGTGTGTTGCGGGTGGGTGGCGGCCAGGTGGGTGGCGGGCGAGCGGCTGTGTCGGGGTGCTGGCATAGGGTCGGG
>JABFXB010000135.1 GCA_013361975.1 Dermatophilaceae bacterium | reverse complement strand
CTGCGGGAACATGTCGAAGAGGCGAGCGCGACGGGCCGCGTAGGACGGCAGCCCGACGAGATCACGGGCGAGGCTGTCGACGTTGCAGCTCGAGTAGACGACGTGGTCGGCGCCGGACCGCTCGATCCAGGCCGCGAGCTCGGGTCCGATGCCGCGACGTGGAGGGTTGACGACCACCATCCAGCCGGCACCACCCAGCGCGGCCGGATCGAGGGCGGACACGTCGGTCGCGTCGCCGACCCGGAACCGCACGTCGCCGGCGGTGGGCGAGGCCGCTCGCAGCCGCTCGGCGCTGAGCTCGGCACTGCGCACCGCCTCGGCAGACACCTCGATGCCGAGGACCCGGTCGGGTGCACTGCCGACGCCATCCGCGAGATGGAGCGCGAACCCGCCCACACCGCAGTAGAGGTCGAGCACGGCATCGGGGCGCACCTCGTGGGCCCAGTCCCGGGCCTGGCGGTAGAGGCCCGCAGCGACGGCGGTGTTCGTCTGGAAGAAGCTGTTGGGTCGCAGGTTCAGGGTGACGTCGTTGACCGGCATCTCGAGCAGGCCCTGTTCGGTGAGGACGATCTCGGTGTCGCCCTCGACCACCGCCTTGTGCTCGGGCTGGAGGTTCACCGACACGACCCGCACCTCGGACAGGTGTTGGAGCAGCCGCGGAAGCCGCGACTCGAGGAGCGCCAGGTGCCTCTTCGAACGGAGCACGAAGCGGAGCATCACGTCGCCGGCGGGGGAGAGGGTCAGGATGAGGTGCTTGAGCTCGCCCCGTCGGGCCTTCACGTCGTAGGGCTCGAGGCCGATCGCGTCGACGGCGTCGGCGAGCCGGGGGATGAGCCGCTGGAGCGGTTCCTCGTGCAGCCCGCAGGCCCGCAGGTCGACGCCGTTCGACTCCGGATCGAGGATGCCGACGGTGACCGCGCCGGTGCGGCCGCCGACGACGAGCTTGGCCTTGTTGCGGAACGCCGACTCGCGGCTGGCGAAGGGCTCGAGCCAGGTGACGTCAGGGGCGACGGACGCGAGCGCTCGCTGACAGCGCTCGAGCTTCTCGGCGAGCTGGACGGCATACGGGACGCCCATCAGGGCGCAGGAGCGGCAGCGGCCCGCGTCGAAGTAGTCGCACTGCACCGGGCAAGGCTACGGCCCGAGCGCCGTGTCCAGAGCCACCGGTGGGGCGTCCAAGGGGAGGCTTGCCCAACCGCTAAATGACATAATGTCGATTATCGGCGTTATGGCACCGTGCTCGAGGGCCGCCCTGCTTCGCTCAGGGCTCCAGCCTGCCGAGCCAGTCACCGAGGGCGCGTTCCAGCGTCGTGCGCTCGCGCGGCGCCAGTGCCGACAGCATGCGCTCGTCGCCGGCCATGACGTGACCGATGATGCGGTCGATCGCAACGAGGCCGTCGGCCGTGAGCTGCACGTGAACCGTCCTTCGGTCCGGCTCCTCACGCACACGCTCGACGAACCCGAGTCGCTCCAGCGCCTGTACGCGCTGCGTCGTCGCGCCGGCCGTGACGCGACAGCGTCGCGTGAGCTCGCCCGCGGTCAGGCGGAACGGCGACCCGACCCGCCGCAGCGTCCCGAGAACGTCGAGCTGGCTCTCGTCGACGCCGTGCTCGGCCAGCACCGTCGCCCGGTTCTCCGACACCCGTGCCGCCAGCCGCCGGAGCGGCGTCAGGACCGCCATGGACGACACGTCGACATCGGGACGTTCACGCCGCCAGGCCGCGACGACCTCTCCCACCCGCTCCCGTGACGGCTCGCTCACCCCGGATACTTTAGCGCTAAAGCACATCCCGCAGGGTCCTACGTCCCTCGTCTTCTTCTCGAGGGCCTGCCACGCGGCGTGTTTCGTTCGGTCCCGGCGCCGTCGCGGACGCGGTGTGGGACCGTTGCGCCATGTCGCACGCCGTCGTCAACGCCGCCCGCCCGGAGACCCGGGAGCAGCGCGCCTGGTACTGGTACGACTGGGCCAACTCGGCCTATGTCACCACCACCGCAACGGTGCTGATGAGCCCCTACCTGACGTCGGTCGCCGAGGAGGCCGCCTGCCCCGGACTGCCCGACGGGCAGGACTGCGCCACGACGCTGTCGGTGCTCGGGATCCCCGTGGCGCCGGGCTCGCTGTGGTTCTTCACGGTGACCTTCACGACCATCCTCTCGGCGGTCGTGCTCATCTTCATCGGGGCGATCGCCGACCGGAGCCCCCGCCCCACGCGGCTCTTCGGCGCGTTCGCCTGGGTCGGCGCTGCCGCGGCCAGCCTCATGTTCTTCGTGGCCGGCACGAACTGGCAGCTCGGCGCCCTGCTCGTCGTGGTCGCTGGCATCTGTCTCGGCGCCTCGCTGGTCATCTACGACTCCATCCTCGTGCGCATCGCGAACGAGAACGAACGAGACCGCGTCTCCTCGAAGGGGTGGGCCTTCGGCTACCTCGGCGGCGGCATCCTGCTCGCCCTCAACTTCGCCCTCGACTTCTTCCACGAGGACCTCGGCCTCGACCGAGCGCTGAGCACGCGCATCAGCATCCTGTCGGCGGGCCTGTGGTGGGCCGGTTTCACGATCATCCCCTACCTCGGGCTGCGCCACCTCACCGGAACCGTCGAGACGCCCGTCGAGCGCTCCGCCGGCGTGGTCCGGGGCAGCATCGCGCAGCTGCGCAGCACCTTCCGCGACCTCGCGAACTACCCGCAGACCAAGCTGTTCCTGCTCGCCTACCTCTTCTTCAACGACGGCATCCAGACCGTCATCGGCAGCTCGAGCATCTACGGGTCGAAGGAGCTCGGCTTCTCCGAGACGACGGTGCTCGGCGTCTTCCTCTTCGTCCAGTTCGTCGCGTTCTTCGGCGCGCGGCTCTTCGGGCGCGTCGCCGCCTCGATCGGCGCCTGGCGCACGGTCCTCTACGGCATCGGACTCTGGACCGTGGTCGTCGTCTTCGCCTTCCTCGTGCCCTCGAAGTCGCTCGTCATCTTCCTCGCCCTCGCCCTGCTCATCGGCATCGTCCTCGGCGGCACCCAGGCCCTCTCGCGCTCGCTCTACAGCCAGCTCATCCCCCGCGGCCGCGAGGCGGAGTACTTCAGCCTCTACCAGGCCATGGAACGCGGCACGAGCTGGTTCGGCACGCTCATCTTCGGGCTCGTCTACCAGGTCACGCTCAGTTACCGCTGGGCCATCATCGCGCTCATCGTCTTCTTCGCCGTCGGAGGCCTGCTGCTCTCCCGCGTGCGCATGCGCGAGGGCATCGAAGAGGCGGGCAACCCGGTCCCCGCCGTCATCTGAGACACGCTTACAATCCCGGCAGCTCCGGGGAACAACTCAACCGATTCGCTCGTTCAAGCGTCTGTGAGGGTATGACACCAACGGGTGTCACAGCGGCAGAAGTCCTGGAGGGGTCCACATGGCCGATCGAGCACTACGCGGTTCCAACCTCGGCGCGAGGAGCATGGAATCCGACGAGAACGTCGTCCCGAGTGAGCGTCAGCTCACCGTGTACGTCTGCCCTGACGGCCACCGCACCGAGCTCCCGTTCTCCATCGAGGCCGACGTGCCCCCGACGTGGGAGTGTCGCTGCGGCCTCGACGCGAGGCTGCAGGGCGGCCCCGAGCCGGAGGCCAAGGCGGTCAAGCACCAGCGCACGCACTGGGACATGCTCCTGGAGCGCCGGTCCATCCCCGAGCTCGAGGAGCTCCTCGAGGAGCGCCTGACGCTGCTGCGCGAGTCGCGCGGAGAGAAGCCGCGCCGCCGCAAGAGCGCCTGACAGACGTACCACCGAGAAGCCCGTCCCGTTCGTGGGGGCGGGCTTCTCGCCTGTCCGCGGGCTTCCTGCCCGACCCCCTTGCTTCGTGGGGGCGGGCTTCTCGCCTGTCCCCGGGCATCCTGCCCGACCCCTTGCTCCGTGGGGGCCGGGCTTCTCGTCTGTCGGCGGGCGTCTCGCCTGTCCGC
>JABFXB010000215.1 GCA_013361975.1 Dermatophilaceae bacterium | reverse complement strand
CGGTCAGGATGTCCGGTGCCGGTGGCGTGCTCGGCGTCCTCGGTGCGCATGCGGGCGAGGAACGACTTCGTACGTTCGTGCTTCGGGTTGCGGATGACCTCCCCGGGCTTGCCCTCCTCGACGACGACCCCGCCGTCCATGAAGACGACGTGGTCGGCGACGTCGCGCGCGAAGCTCATCTCGTGCGTGACGACGATCATCGTCATGCCCTGCTGGGCGAGCTCGCGCATCACGCGCAGCACCTCTCCGACGAGCTCGGGGTCGAGCGCCGACGTGGGCTCGTCGAAGAGCATCAGCTTGGGATCCATGGCGAGGGCCCGGGCGATGGCGACCCGCTGCTGCTGGCCGCCGGAGAGGGCGCCCGGGTAGGCGGCCGCCTTGTCGACCATGCCGACCTGGGCGAGAAGCTCCTCGGCCCGCGCCCTGGCCGTCTTCTTGTCGGCACCCTTGACCCGCACGGGCGCCTCCATCACGTTCTCGACCGCCGTCATGTGGGGGAAGAGGTTGAAGCGCTGGAAGACCATGCCGATGTCGCGGCGCTGGGCGGCGACCTGCCTGTCGGTCAGGTGGTGCAGGTGGTCACCTTCGGCGCGGTAGCCGACGAGGTCGCCGTCGACCCAGATGCGTCCGCCATCGATCGACTCGAGCTGGTTGATGCAGCGCAGGAAGGTCGTCTTGCCCGAGCCGGACGGGCCGAGCAGACAGACGACCTCGCCGCGGTGCACGTCGAGGTCGATGCCCTTGAGCACCTCGTTGCCGTGGAAGCTCTTCATGACGTTGAGCGCCCGCACGAGCGGCTGGTCGCCCCCGGTCCGCGGGCGCACGGACGTCGATGAGGTGGTCTCGGTCATCAGGCTCCTCCCGCCCCGGCCGGGCGCGCGAAACGCTTCGTCTTCGGTCGCTGCTGGCCGAAGCCACGGCCGAAGTAGCGCTCCAGGTAGTACTGCCCGACCATGAGGATCGAACAGATGAGCAGGTACCACGCGGTCGAGGCGACGAGGCCCGGCATGATCTTGAAGATCCGGTTGGCGATCGCGCCGGTCTGGTAGTTGAGCTCGGCGATGACCGGAATCGCGATGAGCAGCGAGGTGTCCTTGACCATGGCGATCGTCTCGTTGCCGGTGGGCGGCACGATGACGCGCATCGCCTGGGGCAGCACGATGCGTCGCATGAGCTTGCCGTTGCTCATGCCGAGCGCCTGCGCCGCCTCGCGCTGGCCGGGATCGACCGACAAGATTCCGGAACGCGCGATCTCGGCCATGTACGCCGCTTCGGACAGACCCAGGCCGATGATGCCGCCGATGATCGATCCGGTGATGCCGTTGACGTCGAGCGACCCGATGGTCAGGTCGGTGCTCAGGCCGAGCCAGCCGGCGATCTGCTGACCGAACGGCAGGCCGACGTCCAGCGTGTTGTAGAGGTAGCCGATGCCGCTGCCGATGATCACGAGCAGCACGTAGCGGGGGATCGCCCGGAAGAACCAGGTGTAGACGAAGGACACCCCACGCAGCACGGGGTTGCGCGAGATGCGCATCACCGCGATGACGATTCCCAGCACCACGCCGATGGCCATCGACCCCGCGGTGCCCAGGATGGTGCCCTTGAGCAGACCTTCGATGACCGGCTGCTGGATCATGATCTGACCGGCGAGGCCGAAGTCCCACCGGTCATTGGTCAGGAACGAGCTGATCATCATCGCGATGATCACGACGATGATGGCGATCGCCACCCACCGCCACGGGTGCCGGACCGGCCGGGCGTTGATGAGTCCCGGCCGCTCCGTCCTCGACTGGTCGGTCACGTGGGTCACCGTCACGGGTTGACGGCGAAGTCGTGGATGGCGCCGTCCTGGACGTTCCACTTCGTGAGGATCTTGGTGTAGTCGCCCGCGGTGTCGAGCCCCTTGAGCGCGTCGGCGAGGGCCGCGGCGAACTCACTCTCGCTCTTGGGCACGACGTAGCCGTAGGGCGCGGTGTCGTAGGGCTTGCCGACCGTCTCCACGGCGCCGTTGGTCTGCTTCACTGCATAGGCGGTGACGGGGGAGTCGGCCGCCATCGCGTCGACCTTGCCGCTGGCGAGGTCGGCGTTGACCTTCACCTGGAGGTCCTCGACGATCTGGTTGATCGCGGGCTTGCCGGCGGCGGTGCACTTCTTGCTGCGGGCCGTCAGGTCGTCGACCTGCGTCGTGCCCTTCTGCACGCCGATGTTGAGCCCGCAGGCGTTGTCGGGATCGACCTTCTTCGGGTTGCCCTTGGGGACACCCCACAGCGTGCCGGCCGAGTAGTAGCTGACCATGTTGACCTGCTTCTTGCGGTCGGGATTGATCGTGAAGCTCGAGACGCCCACGTCGTACTTGCCGCTGCTGACGCCGAGGATGATCGAGTCGAACGAGGCTGTCTGGAACTCGGCCTGCACCCCGAACTTTCGCGCCACCGCCGAGAAGAGGTCGATGTCCATGCCCTCGGCGGTCTTCCCATCGGTCCCGAGGAACTCGTTCGGCGGGTAGCTCGTGTCGACGCCGACGACGATCTTGCCCGCCGACTTGATCTTTGCCGGGAGCTTGGCCACGAGCGCTGCGTCGGAGGACTGGTTGGTCGGTGCGGCGCCCGTTCCGGCGGCCGGTGAGCCCCCGCTCGACAGGGAGTTGGAGCCGCACGCCGAGAGCGTGAGGCCGGCGGCGACGAGGCCGGTGACGGTGAAGAGGGACATGCGACGCATTCAGGGGTCCTTCCGGGGCAAGCAGGTCGTCCGTGGAGCAGGCGCGGCGGTGCGGCTGCTGATGCGCAGATCCTGCCACCTTTCGCTGCGCGTTCCCACGGGTGCAACCGAACCGTTAGGGGCACGGGCCCACCTGCGCGTTCGCCGGATCCGAACGGGGCTCGTCACGTCGGGTCCTGCGGCTCCGGTAGACTGAGTCTCAGTGGCCCGCCCAGTTCTGCCTCGGGCCACTTCTTCCTGGCCTGGCGCTCCCGCCGGCCGCGTCGATTCGCTCTTGCGCCGCGACCCTCACCGTTGAGGCCCCTCGCGCCGGGCAGAACGACCGCATCCACTTTTTGGAGTACCCACCTGTGTCCACTGACACGAACTTCGCCGTGCTCGGCGTGCCCACCTCCCTCGTCACCGTCCTGAGCGGCCTCGGCATCACCACCCCGACCCCGATCCAGACGGCCACGCTGCCCGACTCGATCGCCGGCCGCGACGTCCTCGGCCGTGGCCGCACCGGCTCGGGCAAGACGTACGCGTTCCTGCTGCCCCTGCTCACGCGCCTGTCCCAGTCGGGCGGTCGCCGGCAGGCGCGGCGTCCCCGCGCCCTCATCCTCGCGCCGACCCGCGAGCTCGTCACCCAGATCGACTCGGCCATGGCGCCGCTCGCCAAGGCGCTCGGCCTCACGTCGCAGACGGTCTTCGGCGGCGTCGGCCAGAACCCCCAGGTCCAGGGCCTGCGCGCCGGTGTCGACGTCATCGTCGCCTGCCCGGGCCGCCTCGAGGACCTGATGCAGCAGGGCCACGTCTTCCTCGACGGCATCGAGATCACGATCCTCGACGAGGCCGACCACATGGCCGACCTCGGCTTCCTGCCCGGCGTGCGTCGCATCATGGACAAGACGCCGGGCGACAGCCAGCGCCTGCTCTTCTCGGCCACCCTGGACGGCGCGATCAACGTCCTCGTCAAGCGCTTCCTCACCAACCCGGTGACGCACGAGGCCGACTCGGCCCAGTCACCCGTCGCGACGATGAGCCACCACGTGCTCCACGTCGACAACGGCTCGCACCTGCCCGTCATCCTCGACCTCACCGCGGCGCCCGGCCGCAAGGTCGTCTTCACGCGTACGAAGCACCGTGCGAAGAAGCTGGCCAAGCAGCTCAACGCCTCGGGAGTTCCGGCCGTCGAGCTGCACGGCAACCTCAGCCAGAACGCGCGCACGCGCAACATGGACGAC
>JABFXB010000153.1 GCA_013361975.1 Dermatophilaceae bacterium | reverse complement strand
AGGGCGGCAGCACGCTCCCCGGGTGTGGGCCGGACGAGGAGGCGCGCCACGACGGGCCGTCGGCGGGTCACGGCTGTCTCGCGGGAGCCGCGCTGGGGATGCTCCTCACGTCAGGCATCCTCCTCGTCCCAGATGCGGACCTTCTTCGGCCTGGCCGGTGCGTCTGCGCCTTCCGTGTCGTCCCGCTCCGCCTGCGCCTCGCGCCGGATCGCGAGGACGACGAAGACCAGCCCGCCGGGCATGAAGAGCCACCACTGGTAGGCGTACGCCTGGTGCGGGCCGAGGTCCTCCTCGGGCCGGGGAAGGACGCGTACCGGGTGGTCGCCGGCGGCCGCGGGGGGCGACTGGGAGCCGAGGACGACGTACGCGTCGAGCTCGCTCAGCGTGGGCACCTGGGCGCGCGCGTCGCCGACGTTGATGCTGGCGAGCTGGGGGCGCGGCAGGTCACGGCCGAGGCTGACCTCGCCGGTGCGCAGCCAGCCGGTGACCTCGACCGTGCCGGCCGGTGGCGGGTCGACCGGTGGGCTCGTCTCGGCGTTCTCGGCGTTCGGCACCCAGCCACGGTCGACGAGGATCGTCGTCCCGCCGGACTGGAACGGGGTGAGCACCTCGAAGCCGACCGTCTGGTCGAGCGTGCGGTTGCGGACGAGCAGGTCAGTGCCCGCGGCATACGCCCCGGTGAGCGTGACTCGGGTCCACTGGCGCTCCTGCGGCAGGCCCTCCCCGACGAGCGCGGGGGAGAAGGCAACAGGGGCCGCACCGTAGTTTCGGGCAATGGCGTCGACCTTGGTGCGCTGCTCGACGTGACGGTGCCACTGCCACAGGCCGAGGTAGAAGCACGCGACCCCGAAGAGGACCGCGACGAGCGTCCCCAGCAGCCATCGCCGCGTGAGCCAGAGTCGAAGCACGAATCGACGGTACCCGTCGCCCGGACCGACCTGCCGACCGGTCAGGGCGGGGTGGCGTCGTGGGCTTCTGTGGCGTCGAACTCTCCCGTCTCGGCCAGGGCGCTCGCCACCGTGTGCAGCTTCTCGTTGAGCCGGTTGGACGAGCGGCGGAGGGCGTCGAACGCCTGCTCGGGCGTCAGCCTGAGCCGTTCCATGAGGATGCCCTTGGCCTGGCCGATGACGTCTCGTGTCATGAGCGCTGTGCTCAGCTGCTGTGCCTGCGCGCGGAGGTCGCCCCGTTCGCGGGCGATCGAGGCCGCCATCGAGGCGTGTGCCGCCAGGATGAGCCCGATCTCCTGTGCCTCCACACTGAACGCGTCCGGCGTGCTGCTGTAGGTGTTGAGCGACCCGGAGGTCGTCGCGCGGGTCGGGGTCGCGGCCGCGAGACGGAAGGAGGCGGCGGACCTCACGCCCCGCTCGATCAGCCGGACGCCCAGCGTCGGCCAGCGGTCGTCGGGGAACGTCCGGGCGTAGACGACGGACGAGTCGATCGCGTCCAGGCACGGACCCTCGCCGGCTTCGTACTGCGCCCGGTCGACCGCCGACGCGGCAGCGGAGGTGGTCGCTGCCGTGCGGAAGCGCCCGGTCTCGTGGAGGGTGACGCTCGCCATGTCACACCCGGACACGGTGCTGACAGCGGCCTCGGCGATGCGAAGGAGGACGGCGTCATAGGAGTCGGCGCCGTAGAGGCTCTCGGCTATCGCAGCGAACGTCGCGGCCAGCCGGGTGGTCGGGGTCGCCGAGTGCCGCCGATCTGCGGCCTCGGCACGGGCGTGGCCGGCAGTCTCCCGCTCGGCGTGGGCCCGCTCGCGCTCCTTCCTGCCCTGTTCGCGAGCATCCCGGGCCTCGGCGCGCTGCGCCCCCTCGGCGGCGTCGGGGCCGACCACGAGCTGGGCGGCGCGGGCATCCAGGAGCCGTTCCCGCTCGTCCAGGGCGGTCTCGCGCGCGTCGGCCGTGAGGTCGCGCACGTCGGCGGCGGCCTCTCGCTCTGCCGCCAGCTCGTCACGCGTGTCGGCGACGAAGTCGCGCTTGTCCGCGGCCCACTGGCTCTCGTCGTCGGGTCGCTGCCCAGCCACCGGATCCGCCTCCTGTCCCACAAGCGCCCTGTCTGGACTCTATGCCCGCCAGGTCGCCGGCCCGGCGAATCGGGCAGAACTCATGCGTCGACCGTCAGGACGATGAGCGGGCTGTGCGCGAGCATCTCGGGAACGTCCGTGCGCCTCCACCGCCGGGCGGCTGCCTCGATGAACGGCCGGCGCTCCTCGGGATCGGTGACCACCCGCGCGGTCGCCGGGACGTCGGCGAGCACTGACTGCTTGAGGTGGATCACGACGTGGGGATCGGCCGTGATGTTGTGGATCCAGTCCCGCGTCCGGTCGGCACGCGGCATCCCGGTGTTGAACAGCTGCCCGCCGTCGTGGTGCAGGAAGATCTCGATGCGACGGCGCCGACCGGTCCGCCGGCCCGTGGTCGTGAGATCGATGAGCTGGCTGTGGGCCAGCGCGGCGCGGGTGTCCTCACTCAGGGAGCTGACGGGGTCCATGACGCGTTCCTCTCGACCGAGCCGACCCGGCCACTGTATGGCGAGCAGCGGACGCTCCGCGCAGATCGGGTCCGACCATGTCGATGTCATGGCGTGCCCGGGGAGGTTCAATGGGTTGTGGCCCGTCATCGGTTGAGGCGGCTCGCCTACTACGTGCCGCTCGTCATCGCGCTGGCGCTCATCGCCGTCGTGCTCATCGGCACGGCCGATCTCGCACACCGGCTGGCGGACGCCCTCTACACGTGGACGCGTTCCTAGCCGCGCCGCACGGGAAATGCGCGTGACACCCGCCATCGGGATCTGGAGAATCTCCGGGTGATACTCGACGCCGTGCTCCGACACGCCCGCCCCCCGTCGGCTCTCGCCGGGCGGCTCTCGGTGCAGTCGCTGCTCTTCGCCCTCGGCGAGGGCACCTTCATGACCGGTTCTGCGGTCTTCTTCACGCAGATCGTCGGGCTCACGGCCGCCCAGGTCGGGCTCGGCCTCACCTTCGCGGGCATCGCCGCGTTCCTCGCGGCACTGCCGATGGGCAAGCTCGTCGACCGCTTCGGCCCCAAACGGATGTGGGCCGTCAGCGCGGCCGGGCAGGCTGCGATGTTCGCGCTCTGGCCCCTCATCGACGGCTTCCGCGGCTACGTGTCGATGGCCGTCGGGATGGAGGTCATCGGCGCGCTCGGCGCGGCGGCCTACGGCGCCTACACGATCGACGTCCTGCCACCCGACGAGCGGGTGAAGTCTCGTGCGTACATGTACTCCTCGCTCAACGTGGGCTTCACGCTCGGCTCGATGCTCGGCGGCATCGCCCTCGCCTTCCACTCGAACGACGTGCTGCACGCCCTGCCGTGGTTCACCTCGCTCGCCTTCCTGGTCAACGCCGCCGCGATCACGAGGCTGCCCAAGGCCGCGCACGACGAGCGGAGCCCGGAGGACCGGAGGGTGAGGGTCCCGGGGCCCGGTCCGCTGCGGAACCCGGGCTGGCTGCTCACGACGTTCTTCGGCGGCGTGTTCTGGACCAACCAGGTGCTGCTCAACGTCGTCATCCCGCTGTGGCTCGTCGAGAAGACCGACGCGCCCCGGGTGCTGCTCGCGTTCCTCTTCGGTACCAACACCGTCATGTGCATCTTCCTGCCCATGGTCACCTCGCGCGGGGTGAAGGACGTGACCACCGCGCTCCGTGCGGTTCGGGTCTCGGCCGTCTTCTTCGTGGTGTCGTGCATCATCACGCTGGCGACGCACGACACGGTCGGCTGGGTGACGATCGCGCTCGTGTGGCTCGGACACGTGACGGTCACCGGCGCCGAGCTGTACCTGTCGGCGGCGAGCTGGTCGTTCGAGGCCGAGCTGATGGACCCGCGCCAGCGAGGCGCGTACCAGGGGGCCGCCGAGCTGAGCGGCACGCTGGGACGGGTCTGGGCCCCTGCGCTCTACACGTTCCTCGCCATGAACTGGGGTGC
>JABFXB010000099.1 GCA_013361975.1 Dermatophilaceae bacterium | reverse complement strand
CAAGAAGTCCTACTCCAAGGACCGCTACTTCCAGGCCGAGGTCGAGTCCGACGACAAGATCGTGCCCGAGGGCATCGAGGGGCGCGTCGCCTACCGCGGGCCGCTCTCGGCGGTCGCCCACCAGATGCTCGGCGGCCTGCGCCAGTCGATGTTCTACGTCGGTGCGCGCACCGTGCCCGAGCTGCAGGAGAAGGGCCAGTTCGTGCGCATCACGCAGGCCTCCCTCAAGGAGAGCCACCCGCACGACATCCAGGGCATGGTGGAGGCCCCCAACTACTCCGGCTGAGCCCACCTCCTCCATCGAGTGCTCACTTCCCGACGTCGGGAAGTGAGCACTCGACGAGAAGGTCAGGTCGAGTGCTCAGTTGCCGACGCACCCGACCACGTATGCCGTCCCGCGGAGCCCGCGGGACGGCATACGTGCTCGGTGGGCCCGGTCGGTAGGATCGGGCGGTGACCGAGATCGAGATTGGCCGAGGCAAGCGCGGACGGCGCGCCTACTCCTTCGACGACATCGCCGTCGTGCCCTCGCGGCGCACGCGCGACCCCGAGGAGGTCTCGGTCTCGTGGCAGATCGACGCGTACCACTTCGACATCCCGGTCATGGCGGCACCGATGGACTCCGTCGTCTCGCCCGAGAGCGCGATCGCGCTCGGCAAGCTCGGCGCTCTCCCGGTGCTCGACCTCGAGGGGCTGTGGACCCGCTACGAGGACCCCACCGCCCAGCTGCGCGAGATCGCCGAGATCGAACCCGGTGCGGTGACGGCCCGCATGCAACAGATCTACGCCGAGCCGATCAAGCCCGAGCTCATCACCGAGCGGCTGCGCCAGCTGCGTGACGCCGGCGTCACCGTCGCGGGGGCCCTGTCGCCGCAGCGCACCCAGCAGCACTGGAAGACGGTCGTCGACGCGGGCGTCGACCTCTTCGTCATCCGCGGCACCACCGTCTCGGCCGAGCACGTCAGCGGTCGCGCCGAGCCGCTCAACCTCAAGCGCTTCATCTACGAGCTCGACGTCCCGGTCATCGTCGGCGGCGCTGCGTCCTACACCGCGGCCCTGCACCTCATGCGCACCGGCGCGGCGGGCGTGCTCGTCGGCTTCGGCGGCGGCGCGGCCCACACGACGCGCACCGCCCTCGGCATCCATGCCCCGATGGCCTCGGCCGTGGCCGACGTCGCCGCCGCACGCCGCGACTACCTCGACGAGTCGGGCGGCCGCTACGTCCACGTCATCGCCGACGGCGGTGTCGGCACCTCCGGCGACATCGTCAAGGCCATCGCGTGCGGTGCCGACGCGGTCATGCTCGGCGCGGCCCTCGCACGCGGCACCGACGCGCCCGGCGGCGGCTACCACTGGGGGCCCGAGGCGCACCACCAGCAGCTGCCGCGCGGCGAGCGCATCGCCATCGGCAGCCAGGCCTCGATCGAGGAGATCCTCTTCGGGCCGGGCCGGCACGCCGACGGCACGACCAACCTCATGGGCGCCCTCAAGCGGGCGATGGCCACGACCGGCTACTCCGACGTCAAGGAGTTCCAGCGCGTCGAGGTCGTCGTCTCCCCGTACCTCGGCAACTGAGCCCCAAGATGACCGGTGCGCCTCCGGCCCGGGTGGTCGGGCGCCTCAGTGACCGGTGCGCGCGAGCGCGACGAGGTCGCGCACACCCGCGTCGGGCAGGTACGCCCGGCTGAGCGCCAGGCCGATCCGCGGCAGCGCCGCCTCGTCCGGGAAGACGAGGTAGAGCGGGTGGTGCGCCGGCTGGAACTTGGCCTTGAAGGCGAGCAGGGAACGGAAGCCGTAGTACGGCTCGAGCGTCTGGCCGAGCCGGTCGAGGAACGCGTCGACCGTGCCGCGGTCGAGTCCGTCGTCGTTCGCGGCGCTGCGGGCCAGGGGTGCGCCCGACAGTGAGACGACGGAGCAGCCCTCGTCGCGGAAGCTCAGGCAGGCCGAGGCGATGAGGAACTCCATCGAGTAGCGGAAGCCGCCCGGGAGCCGGCGCATGACGTCGAGCGTCCAGCCGACCGCCGCACCCCCGACGTCGTGGATCGGCATCCACGACGTGACGCCGTGCACGGTCGACTCGCCGTCCACGGCCAGGCCCACGCGCACCGCCGGGTCCATCGCCTCGTCGACGCCACCGAGGGTGAAGCCCATCTCGGGCAGGCCCTTGTCCTCGACCCACTCGGACGAGATGGCCTTGACCTGCATCTGGAGTCCTCGCGGCATCTGGGCGAGCGGCTGGAGGCTGAGGTGGATGCCGAGCCTGCCCGCCTGGTTGAGCGCGGTGCGCACGTCCTGCCAGGCCTTGCCGACGAAGTCGAGGGTCGGCAGCTCGATGACCGCCTCCTCAGCGACCTGGAGGCTGTGCCACCCCAGGTCGCGGGCGTGCAGGCACGCCTCGGAGCTGACCGTGAAGAGGCAGGGCAGCAGCCCTTGGGCGTGGACCCGGTCGGCGAACTCGACGAGCAGCGCCGCACGGTCCTCCTCGTCGGCGGCGACCGGGTCGCAAAGGCCCACGGCGACCCCCGCGTGCACCCGGTAGGCGACGTAGCCGACCCGGTCGGGGCTGGTGAACCACCGGTTCTCGGGCCAGGTCGTCATCCAGGCGAGCCGGTTGACGGTGCCCTCCTCGCGCAGCAGCGCGGTGGCCTGCTCGCGCTGGTCGTCGTCGGCGGGCGCCACGAGGCTGCCGCGGGTGCGGCGGGCACGTCGCGGTGACGGGTTGCGGAAGGCGTACCGTCCGAGCACGAGCACGAGGAGGCCGACGCCGTTGCCGACCGCCTCCCACCCGGCTGCCAGGAGGCCGGGCTCGCCGGTCGCCACCATCCAGCCGTAGTTGGCCACCTGCACCCCGAGCACGACGACCAGCAGGGCGACCGCCCACCGCCAGGCGCGCCTCCGGCCCTTGTAGAGCGAGCGGGCGAGCCACAGCCACAGCACGACCTGGAGGACGCCGAACGCGAGGTCGGGGTCGGAGAGCTCCTGGGCACGGGCGTCGGGGGACAGCGTGACCATGAAGGGTCCGTCGGCCGTGGTGAAGGGACGCAGCGCCACCTCCGCCGCCGCGACGACGAAGAATCCCGAGGCGAGCAGCCGGAAGTCCCGGCGGGTGAGCTGCCGTCTCGTGAGGGTCGGTCTGCGACCGACGAGGAAGGGCCCGAGGGCCAGCCCCAGCCCGACGCTGAGGAGGTGCTCGAGGTCGGCGAGGGCGCCCATGTGGATGAGGAAGAGCACGACGTACGCGACGAGCAGCGTCCGCGCCCGCCCGCGCCAGGGCGGGGTCACGGTCACGGTCGCTGCAGCCGCCGCACCGAGGAAGGCGGCCGAGGGGCCGGCGTCGCGGGCGCGCGCAAGGGTGGTCGTCCAGACGTACCCGTGGTCGCGGGTGACCCAGAGGATGCCGGCGGCCGCCACCACCCCGGCGACCTGGCAGGCGGCCAGCGCGACGGCATACCTCCTCGGGCCGAGGCGCCACTCGGCGAACCCGCCGAAGACGGCGAGGCCGACGATGATCGGCACGTACTGGAAGGGCCGCACCGCGAAGAAGGCACCGGCCACCAGGGTCCACCAGCTGCCGGACTCGAAGGCCGGCAGCCCGTAGCCGAGGCTCGTGTGGAGGGAGCGGTCGATCAGCGGGTCCCAGAGGGTCCGGGTGGCGACCGACAGGGCGAGGATCACGGCGAGGAGGGCGCTGGTGACTGGCAGGCGTCGCATCACCGCCCGAGGACGGATCATCCCTCCATCGTCCTCCTGGTCCACCTCGCGCGTCCCCGGACCGGCACAGGTGAGCATCATTACTCTCGGTAGCCTTCGGTGGGGCGGCGGCCTAGGGTTGGGGCCATGGAGCTCGACCACGACGTCGTCGTCATCGGGTCCGGCTTCGGCGGGTCCGTGGCGGCGCTGCGCCTCGCCGAGAAGGGCTACCGGGTCCACGTCTACGAGGCGGGCCGCCGTTTCGAGGACGCCGACTTCGCCCGCACGAGCTGGGACGTGCGCCGCTACGTCTGGGCGCCGCGTCTCGGCTGCTTCGGCGTGCAGCGCATCCACCGGCTGCCCGACTGCCTCGTGCTGGCGGGCGCGGGGGTCGGTGGCGGCTCGCTCAACTACGCGAACACCCTCTACGTGCCGCCCGCGCCGTTCTTCCGCGACCGGCAGTGGGCGCACATCACCGACTGGCAGGCCGAGCTCGCCCCGCACTACACCACGGCTCAGCGGATGCTCGGCGTCACCGTCAACCCGTGCGAGGGCCCGGTCGAGCAGCTCATGCGCGACGCCGCGGCCGACCTCGGCGTCGGTGACACGTTCCGCAAGACTCCCGTCGGCGTCTTCTTCGGCGAGCCCGGCAAGCGCGTGCCCGACCCGTACTTCGGTGGGGCCGGCCCCGACCGCACCGGGTGCACCGAGTGCGGCAACTGCATGGTCGGCTGTCGCGTCGGCGCCAAGAACACCCTCGTCAAGAACTACCTCGCGCTGGCAGAGCGGCGGGGAGTCACCGTCGAGCCGCTGCGCACCGTGACGCGCGTGCGTCCCCTCGACCCTGCGTCGCCCGAGCACGGGTATGCCGTCACGACCGTCCGCACCGGGGCGTGGGGTCGTCGCCGGGCGGGGGAGCGCACCGTCACCGCTGGGCAGGTCGTCGTCGCGGCCGGGGCCTGGGGCACGGCCCAGCTGCTGCAGGCGATGAAGGCGGACGCCGACGGGCTGCCGCACGTGTCCGACCACCTGGGCGAGCTGACCCGCACCAACTCGGAGGCGCTCGGCGGGGCCATGACGCGGCGGGTGCCCGAGGGCGTCGACCTGACCCGCGGTGTCGCCATCACCTCGAGCTTCCACGTGTCCGACACCACCCACGTCGAGAACGTCCGCTACGGCAAGGGATCCAACCTCATGGGCTCGCTCGCCGTCATGCAGGTCGACGGTGGTGGCCGCGTGCCCCGCTGGCTGCGCTTCGCCGGCGGCGCGGCCCGGCACCCTTACGTCTTCCTGCGGTCGCTGTCGTCGCGGCGGTGGAGCGAGCGCACCGTCATCGCTCTGGTGATGCAGACGAGCGACAACTCGATCACCGTCAGCCGACGGCGCGGGCTCCTCGGCTGGCACCTGACCTCGACCCAGGGCCACGGCGAGCCCAACCCGACCTACATCCCCGAGGGCAACCGCGCGGTGCGGGCGATGGCGCAGCGTCTCGAGCGCACGACGGGCGAGCGTTCCTGGCCGGGCTCGTCGATCGGCGAGGTGCTCGACATCCCGATGACGGCGCACTTCCTCGGCGGTGCGGTCATCTCCGACTCGCCCGAGACCGGCGTGCTCGACCCGTACCAGCGGCTCTGGGGCTACCCGGGCATCAGCGTCGTCGACGGGTCCGCGGTCTCGGCCAACTTGGGTGTGAACCCGAGCCTGACGATCACGGCCCAGGCCGAGCGCGCCTTCTCGCTGTGGCCCGACGCGGGAGAGGTCGACCGCCGTCCCGCCCAGGGCCGCGCGTACGTCCGCCTCGACACCCCCACCCTCCCTCAATCGAAAGAACGCTCCGTAACGCCGACCCCGTGACGGAGCGTTCTCTCGATCGGGGCTGCGCGCTGATCCCCTTGATCGAAAGAACGCTCCGTCACCTCGGGTACGTGACGGAGCGTTCTCTCGATAGGAGTGGGTGTGCGTGAGCCCGTTCGGGTGGGTGACGGAGCGTTCTTTCGATTGGAGACGTGGGCGTCACCCCGTGATCGAGAGAACGGTTCGTCACCTATGCCACGGGACGGAGCGTTCTTTCGATTGGGGGTCAGAGCTGGGTGTTGAGGTAGGACTGGAGCTGCCTCACGGTGCGGGTGTTCCAGGTCGTCGCGCCGTCGTGGGCGATGCCGAGGTACGACTGCAGGGCGCCCATCGACCGGCTGCCCCACACACCGGTGGCCGGGACGTTGACCCGCACCTGCAAAGCCCTGATCGTGGCGCTGCCCAGCGTGCCCGTACGCGTGACGCCGAGCCAGCGCTGCAGCGACGAGATCGTCGACGTGGACAGCGACCCCGTGACGGCGATCCGCGTGCCGAGCAGGCCGTTGGCGGCCTTGACGGTGAGGACCCGCAGCGCGGCCGCGTTGACGCGAGCACGGAAGGTCGCGTTGGTGGTGACCCGGGCGGTGACGGCGTTCACCATCGCCGGTACGACCGTCGGGTCGACGGTCAGCACGACGTCGCCACCGGCGTTGAGGAAGTTGACGGCGCGGGTGCCGGGCGACCAGGCCTGCACCGCGCGGGCCGCCCCCAGGTCGTCGCTGATGACGACGCCCCCGAAGCGGAGGTCGCCGCGGATCATCCCCGTGATCACGGTGGGGGAGAACACCGCCGGCCGGGCGGCATCGATGCGGCTGTAGATGGCGGAGGAGACCATGAGCAGCTGCGCCCCCGCACCGACCGCCGACCGGAACGGACCGATGTCGGGCGAGGTGCGCGTCGTGACCCGGTCGGTCACGCCGGCCGTCGTGTCGGTGTTGCCGGTGACGCGGCCGAGGCCGGGGAAGTGCTTGGCAGTCAAGGCCATTCCCGTCGAGCGCATGCCGCGGACGAACGCCGACCCCTTCTCGGCGACGACGGCGGGCGTGTGGCCGAACTCGCGCTGCAGCGCCCCGATCGGTGCGTTCAGGGGCGCGAACGCGGCCGACACCGTGTCCATGACGGGGGCGAGGTTGACGTTCACGCCGGCGCGCAGCACCTGGCTGCCCCACACGGTGGCGCTCCGGGTCAGACCTGCATCGGTGAAGGTGCCCTGCGTCAGGGCGGTGGGCATCCTCGAGAACCACGGGCCCTGCAGCACCTGGACGAGGCCGCCCTCCTGGTCGGAGGCGACGAGCAGCGGGACGGCCGACGTGGCCGCATTCGTCGTCATCGACTGCGCGCCCGCGGTCAGTGCCCGCACCGGCGCTGCGCCCGCTGTGGTGCGGCCCGTGAGGATGAGGTTTCCGACGTGGTAGCGGCTGATCGCGGTGCGGGTCGCGGTCGGCAGCCCCTTCACCGAACCGCCGACCATGAAGAGCTGGCCGATGCGCTGGGCCGTCGTCAGCCGGTTCAGCACTGCCTGCGCCGTGACCGCCGGCGTGGTGGCAGCGGGGGCGGCGGCTGGGTCTGCCGCGGGGAAAATGGCCGCGGACGGGGTGGCCAGCTGGCCGGTGACCGCGGTGACCGCAGTGACCCCCGTGACCGCACTGGCCCCCGGACCGGGCACGAGGGCCGCGGCCGAGCACGCGGCGACGCACGTCAGGACAAGGCGTCGAGAGCCCATGACAACCTCCAGGCTCAGCCCCGTCGAGCGACCTGCTCGCCCCCACCTCGAATTGTAGGGCGGGTCGTCCCTGACGGCCGAGGAACGATGAAGGGGTGAGGCCGTCACCCCTCAGAGACGGCCCCACCCCGCGGCGCACGAGCCTTCAACCGGTCGAGAATCGGCCCGGCACCGCGCTGACAACGACGTGCACCGGCCTGGGTTACGGGGCTTGTCACTTCTTTGCGAAAGAACTTTCCGACGCCCCGGGCCCCCTCGCTCAGACGGCCGGCTGGGGCTCGTCGCGCCACGACCGCCACAACGCGGCATACGCCCCGTCGGCGCCGAGCAGCTGCTCGTGCGAGCCGATCTCGCTGATGCGGCCGTCCTCCACCACGCAGACCCGGTCGGCGTCGTGGGCGGTCATGAGCCGGTGTGCGATGGCCACGACGGTGCGTCCCTCGACGACGGCGGCGAGCGACCGCTCGAGGTGACGGGCGGCCCGTGGGTCGAGCAGTGACGTCGCCTCGTCGAGCACCAGGGTGTGCGGGTCGGCGAGCACGAGCCGTGCGAGCGCGAGCTGCTGCGCCTGCGGCTCGGACAGCCGGTGGCCGCCGGAGCCGACGACGGTGTCGAGGCCGTCGGGCAGCCCGAGGGCCCAGTCGCTGGCGTCGACCGCCTCGAGTGCCTCGAGGAGCTGCTCACGGCTCGCCGAAGGCCGGGCGAGACGCAGGTTGTCATCGAGCGACCCGACGAACACGTGGTGCTCCTGCGTCACCAGCGCCACCTGCCCGCGCAGCTGGGCGAGCTCGAGGTCGACGAGGCGCACCCCGCCGACGTCGACCCGTCCTTCGCGCGGGCCGTCGATGCCGGCCATGAGCCGGCCCAGCGTCGACTTGCCGGCACCCGAGGGCCCGACGATGGCGAGCCGCTCGCCGGGCTGCAGGTCGAGCGAGACGCCGCGCAGCACGTCGCGGCCGGCGCGGTACGCGTAGTGGACGTCGCCGACCTCGATGCGGTCGTCGGCCGGCGACTCACCGGTCGCGGACCGGTCGGGCGGCACGTCGGCGATGCCGATGACACGGGCGAGCGACGTCGCCCCGACCTGGATCTCGTCGAGCCACGAGATGAGCTCGTCGAGCGGGCCCGCCATCTGCTGCACGTAGAGCGCGACCGCGGTGACGGTGCCGGCCGTCGCGAGGTCCTTCGAGATGAGCCAGCCGCCCCAGAGCAGGGTGGCGGCTACCGGCGCGAAGAACGCGAACTCGACCGACGGGAACCAGCGCATCCGCAGGCCCAGCGTGTAGAGCTCGGCGTCGTAGCAGTCGCGCAGCGCGTCGTCCATGCGGCGCCGACGCCGGCCACGCAGCCCGAGCGCGTCGACGGTGCGGCCGCCGTCGGCCGACTCGGTGACCACCCCGTTGAGCACGGCGTAGGTCGCCCGCTCGCGAAGGTAGCCGTCCGGGGCCAGGCGCAGGTAGCGGCGCGTCGACAGCACGAGGATCGGCACGCCGACGAGGACGGCGAGGGCCACCTGCCAACCGGTGACGAACGCGGCCACGAGGGTGATGGCCGTCGTGACGGCGCCGACGAAGATGGCGGGCACACCGAAGCGGATGACGTGCGAGAGCGCCTCGACGTCGTTGGTCGTGCGGGAGACGAGGTCGCCGGTGCCGGCGCGCTCGACTGTCGACAGGGGCAGCTCGACGACACGGCCCATGAACTGCTCGCGCAGCTCGGCGAACACCGTCTCGCCCATGACGAACGACGCGCGCCGGGCGAACCAGGTGACGACCGTCTGCACGACGACCGCCCCGGCGATCCACAGCGCGAGCGAGTTGACGACGTCGAGCGAGCGGCCGTGGCTGATCTCGTCGACGAGCAGGCCGATGACGCGGGGCGCCACGAGGCCGGCGACGGCCGCGACGGCGTGCAGCCCCACGACCTTGGCGAGGCTCGCACGGTGACGGCGGACCAGGCCGCGGGTGTGGGCCCGCACCGACGCGGTGTCGGCGACGGGAAGCGTGCGCGTGGACGGCGCTGGTGTCGGCGACATCAGTCCTCCTCTCCTCGGACGACGGTGCGTCGGTAGTCGGGGTGCTCGGTCATGAGCCGGTCGTGCGGTCCTGCTGCGGCGACCTTGCCGTCGCGCAGGAAGACGACGTGGTCGGCCTGGTCGAGCAGCAGCGGGCTGGCCGACATCACGACGGTGGTGCGGCCGCGCCGGGCGGCGGTGAGGCGACCGGCGATGCGTGCCTCGGTGTGCGCGTCGACGGCGCTCGTCGGCTCGACGAGCACGAGGGTCTCGGCCCCGGTGAGCAGCGCCCGGGTCAGGGCCAGCCGCTGCCGCTGGCCGCCGGAGAAGGCGCGGCCGCGCTCCTCGACCTCGTTGTCGAGGCCGGCGGGCAGCGCCTCGAGCACGTCGTCGCCGCTCGCGACCGACAGAGCCTCGAGGATCGTCGCGTCGTCGTGCTCGCCCCACGGGTCGAGCTCGTCGCGCAGCGTGCCGGTGAAGAGGCGGGGCTCGTTCTCCGACACGACGATCCGTCGTCGCACGTCGGCGAGCGGCGCGTCGGCCAGCCGGGTGCCGTCGAGACGCACGTCCGTCTCGTTGGCGCCGAAGCGACCGAGCCGGTCGGCGAGCGCGGCCGAGTCCTCGGGGCGCGCCGACACGACGGCGGTGAACTGCCCCGGCTCGATGGTCACCTGGCTGACGGGGTCGTGCAGCCGCGCCGGGCCGGCGGGCAGCGGCTGCGTCGAGGCGGCCTCCACCTGGTCGGGCTGCACCGCGAGCACCCCGGTCAGCTTGCGCGCACCGATGTGGGCACGGGTCGCGCGGTCGACCATCTCCGTCGCGTTGCGCAGGGGGATGACGAGGAACGCGGTGTAGCCGTAGAAGGCGACGAGCTGGCCGGCCGTGATCTGACCGTCGATGGCGAAGCGCGCCCCGAGCCACACGACGACGAGGACGAAGAGCCCGGGCAGCAGGACCTGCGCGGCGTCGAGGGCCGCCTGGTAGCCGGCGACCCGGTTGCCGACCTCGCGCACGGACTGCGACTGGACGGCATACCTGCTCAGGAACGTCTGCTCGCCGCCGATGCCGCGCAGCACGCGCAGGCCCGCGACGGTGTCGGCGCCGAGGCCGATGAGCTTGCCGGACTCCTCGCGCTGGGCGAGCTGCCGGGCCTGGAGCGGCCGCACGATGAAGGTGAGGCAGCCGACGAGGACGGGGACGCCGACGAGCACGACGAGCCCGAGCGGCGTCGAGGCCTTGATGAGGATGAGCGCGACGACGACGTAGGACACGACCGAGCCGGCGAAGCGGGCGAGCATGTCGTAGAGCCCGCCGATGCGCATCGAGTCGGAGCTGACCGTCGCGACGACGTCGCCGGTCGGGATCGCGCGGGTCAGCGCCTCACCGGTGTCGGCGGCCTTGTGTCCGACGAGCTGGGCGGAACGGAACGCGCCCTGCATCCAGTTGACGACGGCATACCGGTGGCGCAGCACGCCCGAGAACGCGCTCACGGTGACAAGGCCGACGAGGATGGCGCACCACCGGAGCAGCGAGCGCGTGTCGCCGCCGATGATGCCCTCGTCGATCGCCTTGCCCATGGCCGCGGGGAAGAGCGCCTGGCTGACGAGCCACACGATGCCGAAGCAGATCGCGACGACGAGGGTGCGCCACTGGCCCTTGCCCACCCAGCGCAGGTATGCCGTCGGGCTGGAGATGACGGGCGTGCCGGGGTCGGCGAGCGGCAGCGAGATCACTTGGTTCATTTTACGTTCGGCGACAACGTCTCTCACGCCATTTTCCGTCGGGGTCACGGCCCGACCGTAGGAGTTGAAGCGGAGTTGAGGTCAAACCCGCAGGGGGTATGCCGTCCCGCTGGCCGGCGTGGACGGTGGCGTCAGTGCGTGGGGTCCCACCCCGAGCGCTCGAGCGCGTCGGAGAGCTCGTCGACCTCGAGGGTGCCCGAGTCGACGCGGCGGTTGCGGTAGGCCGCGCGCCCGACGAGGTGCGCCGACACCGGAGACGTGAAGAACTGGGTCGCGGCGAGGAGCACCAGGGTGGTCAGGGCCGCCCAGGTGCGCAGCGTCAGCGCGAGCCCGGCGAGGATGAGGATGAGCCCGAGCGTCTGCGGCTTCGTGGCCGCGTGCAGCCGGGAGAGCGTGTCGGGGAAGCGGAGCAACCCGACCGCCCCCGCCAGGCAGAGGAACGAGCCGAGGAGCAGGCACACGCCGCCGGCGGCGTCGAGCACGTCGGTCCACGTCATGGCTGCTGCCTCGTCTCGCGTCGGACGTCGGTCGGCTCGTCGGAGTCGCGCGACATGAAGCGGGTCACGGCGACGCCGCCGACGAAGCTGACGAGCCCGAGCACCATGAGCAGGGGCAGGTAGGTCGAGGTGCCCTGGCGCGCCGACTCGATGGCGACACCCGCCACGACGATGACGAGCAGGATCTCGGCCGCGATGATGCGGTCGAGGTTGCTCGGGCCGTGGAACAGCCGCACCAGCACCAGGGCGGCCGCCCCGCCGAGCATCGCCAGGGAGAGTGCGAGCACGATCGTCATGGCTGTTCCTCCTCGTCGGGACGCTCGTCGGGTCGGCCGTCGGGTCGGGTGGCGGCTGGTGCGGGTGCGCGGGTGCCCTCCACTGCCTCGATCTCCTCGCGTGAGCCGAAGGTGCGCACGACGCGGCGCTCGACCTCGAGCACGTGGGCGCGCTGGGCCGCGATGCCGGCCTCGTCGTGGACGTCGAGCAGGTGCAGGTAGAGCACCGAGGTCGACCGGCGCGCGTCGACGACGACGGAGCCGGGCACGAGCGCCACGAGCTCGGCGGTGATCGTGAGGTAGAAGTCGGAGCGGGAGCGCAGCTGCACCTCGATCACGGCGTTGCGCGGGCGGTGGTTGCCGAAGGCCAGGAGCATGACCTGCCAGGACGCGACGACGAGGTCGGCGACGAAGCGCACGATGAGCCAGGCCAGGCGGTGCGGCCGCAGCCGGCCCTGGAACTCGATGGACGGCAACGGGAACGCGTAGGTGACGACGAGCCCGACGAGGATGCCGTTGACGAGGTTGCCCCACGTGACGCGGTCCCACAGCAGCACCCAGACGAGGGCGATGGTGGCCACCGCGCGGGGCTGCAGCCCGCGGCGCCGACGGCGGGGCGCGTCGGGCTCGGGCGGCTGGGCAGGCGGCGGCAGGGGCGGTCGAGTGGTCGCGCTCATCGCCGCACCTCCTGGAGGAGGACCGTGGTGACGTACGGGTCTCGTGCCGCGAGGTCGCTCGCCGCGCGCTGGGTGTAGGCGAAGAGCGGGCCGGCGACGAGGGTGATGGCGAGGCCGACGGCCGTCATCGCGGCGGTGGCGCCGAGCATCGTGCGCGGCAGCGTGCGCGGCTCGGTGTCGACGACGACGGCGGTGGCCGGGTCGGTGGCCGGCTCGACGTCGAGAGTGCCGGCCCGCAGGCCTGCGGCGGCCTCGGTCGCGTACGGAGCGTCGGCCAGCGTGCGCCAGAACGCCTGGCTCCACACCTTCGCGAGGGCATAGAGGGTGAGCAGGCTCGTGACGATGCCGCCGACGACGAGCAGCCAGGCGAGCGGGGTGCCGACCTCGATGCCGGCGTGCAGCAGCCCGATCTTCGCGAGGAACCCCGACATGGGCGGGATGCCGGAGAGGTTCATCGCCGACACGAAGAAGAGGACGGCCAGCACAGGCGATGCCACTGCAAGCCCACCGAGCCGGTCGAGCGAGGTGGTGCCGCCGAGCCGCTCGACGAGGCCGGTGATGAGGAAGAGCGCCGTCTGGATCGTGATGTGGTGGGCGACGTAGAAGATCGCGCCGGCCGTGCCGTGGGGGGTGGCGAGGGCGATGCCGAAGATCATGTAGCCGATGTGGCTCACGAGCGTGAACGAGAGGATCCTCTTCAGGCCCGACTGCGACACCGCGCCGAGGATGCCGATGACCATCGTCAGCAGGGCGGCCCACATGAGCAGCCCCTGCAGGGGCGAGTCGGGGAAGAGCAGCGTCTGCACCCGGATGATCGCGTAGACGCCGACCTTGGTGAGCAGGCCCGCGAACACGGCGGTGACGGGTGCCGGGGCCGTGGGGTAGCTGTCGGGGAGCCAGGCCGACATCGGGAAGATCGCCGCCTTGATGGCGAAGGCCGTGAGCAGGCAGAGCTGGAGCACGAGCGCGACGCCGGGCGCGAGGTCGCCGATGCGGAGGGAGAGCTGGGCCAGGTTGACGGTGCCCGTCGCGGCATACACGGCCGCGATGCCGACGAGGAAGAGCGCCGAGCTGAGCAGGCTGACGACGACGTACGTCGTGCCGGCGTGGATGCGGGAGGCCGCGCCACCGACGGTGATGAGGACGTAGGAGCTGAAGAGCAGGATCTCGAAGCCGACGAAGAGGTTGAAGAGGTCGCCGGCGAGGAACGCGTTGGAGACGCCCGCGGAGAGCACGAGGTAGGTCGGGTGGAAGATCGTGAGCGGCGTCTCGCTCTCGTTCTCCTCGTCGCTGTCGGCCTGCCCCTGGCCGATGGCGAAGACGAGCACGAGGAGGGTGACGATGCCCGAGACGAGCAGCATCAGGGCGCTGAGCCGGTCGGCGACGAGCGAGATGCCGAGCGGCTCCTGCCACGCGCCCAGCCACAGCACCTGCGGGCCGCGCACGTCGGTCTGCCACACGAGCACCCCGGCGACCGCGACCACCGCCGCGAGCACGGCGATGCTGACGCTGCGCTGCAGGCGCGGCGAGCGACGGAAGGCGAGCGTCAGGGCCGCGCCGAGCAGCGGCAGCAGCACCGGCAGGGGCACGAGGTTCGGCACCGGGAAGTCGGTCATCTCGGCTCACTCCCGGTTCTGAGGGGCTCGGCGTCCGACTGCTCGACCCCGGTGGCCTCTTCGGCCAGCTCGTCGGACGTGGTCGTCGACGTCTCGGACGGGTCGTAGGTCGACGACGTCTGGTCCTCGAGCGCGAGCCGCTGGATGCGGGCGTCCTCGGCGTCGTCGGGCACGTCGTCGGTGCCCGAGACCTGCCAGAGCCGGTAGGAGAGGGCGAGCAGGAAGCCGATGGTGGCCAGCGAGATGACGATGGCGGTGAGCACCATCGCCTGGGGGAGCGGGTCGCTGATCGCCGAGGGGTCCTCGTCGACGAACGGGGCCCGGCCCGCGCGCCCGCTGATGACCAGGTAGAGCACGGCGACGCCGTTGCCGATGAGCACCATGCCGAGCAGCACGCGCACGAGGCTGCGGTCGAGCGCCAGGGCCGTGCCGGTGGCGACGAGGAACACGGTGACGAGCACCAGCGTGAGGTTGGGCTGGAGCGTCGACTCGATGAGGGTGGGCGCGGTGGTGGTCACGTGCGGGCCGCCTCCTGCTCCTGCTCGGACTCCTCGTCGGCGATCTGGCGGTCGATGCCCGTGCCGAGGCTGCGCACGATGTCGAGCATCATGCCGACGACGATGAGGTAGACGCCGATGTCGAAGAAGAGGGACGTCACGAGGTGCACCTCGCCCCACGGCGGCAGCGTGAAGTCGACGGCGGTCGTCTCGAGGATCGTGCCGCCGAAGGCGAGCGGCGCGAGGGCCGAGCCCACGGCCACGAGCAGCCCAAGCCCGACGAGCAGGCCGGCGTCGAAGGGCGCCGCCTCGTCGAGCTCGTAGCGGCCGCCCGCGAGGTAGCGCACCACGAGCGCGAGCCCGGCCACGAGCCCGCCCGCGAAGCCACCACCGGGCTGGTTGTGCCCGGCGAAGAGCAGGAAGAGCGACGCGGCGAGCATGACGTGGAAGACGAGGCGCGTGACGACCTCGAAGATGACCGAGCGCTTCTCCTTGCGCATGGTGCGCCCGCCGTGCAGCCACGTGCCCCGCGCCGGGTTGCTCGACGGCAGGGCCTTGGCCGTGGCCCGCGACAGCCGGGTGTTGCGGGTGCGCACGAAGATGAGGCTCGCGATGCCGGTCGCGGCCGCGACCAGGACCGAGACCTCGCCGAGGGTGTCCCACGCACGGATGTCGACGAGCGTCACGTTGACGATGTTCTTGCCGTGGCCGAACGCGTAGGCCTCCGTGGGGAACTCGACCGACACCGGGTCGGCCGTGCGCCCGCCCGACGCGACCAGCACGATGAGGCCGACGGAGGCGCCGACGGCGATACCGAGGGCGATGCGCCAGGTGCGGGACGGCGAGTGCGGGTGGCGGGTGAACTTCGTCGGCAGCCGGCGCAGGGCCAGCACGAAGACGACGAGCGAGACGGTCTCGACGAGCATCTGCGTGATGGCGAGGTCGGGCGCCCCGTG
>JABFXB010000235.1 GCA_013361975.1 Dermatophilaceae bacterium | reverse complement strand
GCGAGCCGCAACGGGTCGTGGACGCCGGGCTCGTTGCGCGCGGCGATCGGGGCGACGACGAGCTCGGCGCCGAGGTCGGCCGCCGCAGCCCGCAGGGACGCACCGTCGGGGACGACGCTGGGGTCGGCGAGCACGACATCGAGCCGCAGCTCGGGCGCGTTCGCCGCGAACGAGGCGAGATGGTCCTCCGCACGGAAGTCGCGGGTCTCGCCCTTGTGCACCTCGAGGTTGAGGTTGAGCAGGCGCTTGGCCGGCGTGGCCACGAGGGCGTCGGCGAGGTCGGGCACCAGCAGGTGGGGCATGACCGAGGTGAACCACGAGCCCGGGCCGAGCATGACCCAGTCGGCTGCGCCGACCGCTGCCAGGGCCTCACGGCAGGGTTCGGGGCAGGTGGGGACGATGCCGATGGACGAGACGATGCCCGGTGAGGAAGCGACGCGGTGCTGGCCGCGCACCTCGACGGTGTCGTCGGGGTGCGCGGGGTCGTGACCGCGGATCTCGGCGACGATCTCGAGAGGCTCGGCCGCCATCGGCAGCACGCGGCCGCGGGCGCCGAGCAGGCGGCCGACGAGGTCGAGTCCCTGCACGGTGTCGCCGAGCAGCTCCCAGATCGAGACGATCATGAGGTTGCCGAGGGCGTGCCCCTTGAGGTCCCCCGAGCCGGCGAAGCGGTGCTGGAGGACGTCGCGCCACGTGTGGCCCCAGTCGCTCTCGTCGCAGAGGGCAGACAGCGCCATGCGGAGGTCGCCGGGCGGCAGCACGTCGAACTCGTCGCGCAGCCGGCCGCTCGAGCCGCCGTCGTCGGCGACCGTCACCACGGCCGTGACGTGGTCGGTGAGCAGCCGCAGGGCCGTGAGCGTCGCGGCGAGGCCGTGCCCGCCCCCGAGCGCCACGATGCGCCGGTGGTGGGGGAACTCGAGCGGTCCGCGTGGAGGCGTTCCGGCGCGCGGGCCCGTCACTCCCGCCCCAGGTCGCGGTGCACGACGAAGGTGTCGACGCGGTCGCGGCCGCCGAGGCGTTCGCTGAGCGCCTCGGCGACGGCGACGGAGCGGTGCTTGCCGCCCGTGCAGCCGACGGCCACGGTGACGTAGCGGCGCCCCTCGCGGACGTAGCCCGCGATCATCGTGTCGAGCAGTCCGCTGGCCCGGTCGAGGAACTCGTCGGCGCCTGCCTGCTTCATCACGAACTCGCTGACGGGGCCGTCGCGGCCGGTGAGGGCGCGCAGCTCGGGCACCCAGTAGGGGTTCGGCAGGAAGCGCATGTCGAAGACGACGTCGGCGTCGAGGGGCAGGCCGTACTTGAACCCGAAGGACATCACGGCGATGCGCAGCTGCACGCGTCCCTCACCCGCGAAGAGCGAGCTCAGCTTGGCGCTCAGCTGGTGCACGTTGAGGCCGGAGCTGTCGATGACGACGTCGGCCGACGAGCGCAGGTCGAGGAGGCGCTCGCGCTCGCGCTGGATGCCGTCGAGCAGGCGACCGTCTCCCTGCAGCGGGTGCGGACGCCGGACGCTCTCGAACCGGCGCACCAGCGCCTCGTCGGTCGCGTCGAGGAAGACCAGGCTGGGACGCTCCCCGCGTTCGCGCGCCTCGGCGATGGCTCCCTCGAGCAGCTCGAACCAGCCGCGCGAGCGGACGTCGACGACGACGGCCACCTGTTGGAGGCGGGAGCCGGGATCCTTGGCGCGGGCCTCCTCGCGCAGCTGCGTGAGGTGCGACAGCAGCTGGGGCGGGAGGTTGTCGACGACGAGCCAGCCGAGGTCCTCGAGCACGTTGGCGGTGGTGCTGCGTCCGGCCCCGCTCATCCCGGTGACGATGACGATCGGGGCGTCGGCCAGGGACGTCTGGGGCGTGGGGCCGGTGTCGGCGGTCATTCGAGCACTTCTCCCGTCGTGAGGTTCACGGCTGGCTCCTGGGGTGCTCCCCCAGCCAAGTGGTTGACGACGGCCGAGGCAAGCGACCGGCCGAAGCCCGGAACCGCCATGATGTCCGAAACGTCCGCCGCCCGAAGTCGTTTGACGGAGCCGAAGTGGCGCAGCAACGCCTTCTGTCGGCTGCTGCCGAGCCCGGGTATGCCGTCGAGCTGGGAGGCGGTCATCGCCTTGGAGCGTCGCTGCCGGTGGAAGGTGATCGCGAAGCGGTGGGCCTCGTCGCGCAGCCGCTGCAGCAGGTAGAGCCCCTCGCTGGTGCGCGGCAGGATGACCGGGTGGTCGTCGCGCGGCAGCCACACCTCCTCGAGCCGCTTGGCGAGACCGACGAGCGCGACCTCCTCGATGCCGAGCTCGTCGAGCACGGCCTGCGCCGCGTTGACCTGCGGGAGCCCGCCGTCGACGACGACGAGGCTCGGCGGGTAGGCGAAGCGTCGCGGGCGCCCGGTCTCGGGGTCGATGGGGCCCGCGGTGGACGGGCCGTCGTCATCGTCGTCGGCGGTGGCTCGGTCGGCTCCCGCGGTAGGGCCGGAACCGCCGACGGGCCCGCTGACGACGCCGGTGGACAGGTCGAGGTCGCCGGCGCCCTCGGCGTCCTCGAGGTAGCGGCGGAACCGGCGGGTGAGCACCTCGCGCATCGCGGCGGTGTCGTCGACAGTGACGGGCGCGTCGGCGTCGGCGCCGTCGTCCGCGGCCGAGGTCGCACCCCGGACGATGAAGCGGCGGTACTCGCTCTTGCGCGCGAGACCGTCCTCGAAGACGACCATCGAGGCGACGACGTTGGTGCCCTGGACGTGGCTGACGTCGTAGCACTCGATGCGCAGCGGTGCGTCGTCGAGCCCGAGGTAGTCCTGCAGCTCCTGCAGCGCCTTGCTGCGCAGCGTGAGGTCACCCGCACGGGCGACCTTGTGCCGAGCGAGCGACTGCTCGGCGTTGCGGCGCACCGTCTCCATGAGGGTGCGCTTGTCTCCGCGCTGGGGCACCCGGACGCTGACCGCCGAGCCGCGCACGGTCGACAGCCACTCGGTGACGGCCTCGAGGTCGGCCGGCAGCGTGGGCACGAGCACCTCGCGGGGCACGGTGTCGCGGTCGGCGTCGCCGTAGACCTGCTGGAGCAGGTGCTCGACGAGGCTCGGGACGTCCTCGCTCTCCTTCTCGACGACCCACCCGCGCTGGCCACGGATGCGACCGCCACGCACGTGGAAGACCTGGACTGCAGCCTCGAGGTCGTCGTCGGCGAGGGCGAACACGTCGGCGTCGGTGGCGTCACCCAGCACGACGGCCTGCTTCTCGAGGGCCTTGGTCAGGGCGCCGATGTCGTCGCGCAGCCGGGCCGCCTGCTCGAAGTCGAGCTCGGCCGCGGCCTCCTTCATGCGCACCTCGAGCCGCTTGGCGAAGCGCGTCGTGTTGCCGGCCATGAAGTCGCAGAAGTCCTCGGCGATGGCGCGGTGCTCATCGGGGGTGACCCGGCCGACGCAGGGCGCCGAGCACTTGTCGATGTAGCCCAGCAGGCACGGGCGGCCACTGGCGGCAGCCCGCTTGAAGACGCCCGAGGAGCAGGTGCGCACCGGGAAGACCCGCAGCAGCAGGTCGAGCGTCTCGCGGATCGCCCACGCGTGGCCGTAGGGCCCGAAGTAGCGCGTGCCCTTGCGCTTGGCCCCGCGCATCACCTGTGCGCGCGGGAACTCCTCGCCCATCGTCACCGCGAGGAAGGGGTACGACTTGTCGTCGCGGTACTTGACGTTGAACCGCGGGTCGAACTCCTTGATCCAGGAGTACTCGAGCTGCAGCGCCTCGACCTCGGTGCGCACGACGGTCCACTCGACCGACGCGGCGGTGGTGACCATGGTGGCCGTGCGCGGGTGCAGGGCGGTGATGTCCTGGAAATAGGATGAGAGCCGGGGACGCAGCGACTTCGCCTTGCCGACGTAGATGACCCTGCGGTGGGCGTCGCGGAAGCGGTAGACGCCCGGGTCGGTCGGGATCTCCCCCGGCTTCGGTCGGTAGGTCGTCGGGTCCGCCACGCGTCCACCC
>JABFXB010000083.1 GCA_013361975.1 Dermatophilaceae bacterium | reverse complement strand
CTGGCGCTGCCGCGAGCCCCTCATCTACATGGCCGTGTCGTCGTGGTTCGTCGAGGTCACGAAGATCAAGGACCGCATGCTCGAGCTCAACCAGCAGATCGAGTGGACGCCCGCGCACATCAAGGACGGCCAGTTCGGCAAGTGGCTGGCGAACGCCCGCGACTGGTCGATCTCGCGAAACCGCTTCTGGGGCAGTCCGATCCCGGTGTGGAAGTCCGACAACCCCGAGTTCCCGCGCGTCGACGTCTACGGCTCGTTCGCCGAGCTCGAGCGTGACTTCGGCGTGGAGGTCACCGACCTGCACCGGCCCTTCATCGACTCGCTCACGCGGCCGAACCCCGACGACCCGTCGGGCCGGTCCACGATGCGGCGCGTCGAGGACGTCCTCGACGTCTGGTTCGACTCCGGGTCGATGAGCTTCGCGCAGGTGCACTACCCGTTCGAGAACGCCGAGTGGTTCGAGCACCACTTCCCGGGCGACTTCATCGTCGAGTACATCGGGCAGACCCGCGGCTGGTTCTACACCCTGCACATCCTCGCGACCGCCCTCTTCGACCGGCCCGCCTTCGAGACGTGCGTCAGCCACGGCATCGTGCTCGGCTCGGACGGCCAGAAGATGAGCAAGTCGCTGCGCAACTACCCCGACGTGCGCGAGGTCTTCGACCGCGACGGTGCCGACGCCATGCGCTGGTTCCTCATGAGCAGCCCGATCCTGCGCGGCGGCAACCTCATCGTCACCGAGCAGGGCATCCGCGACGGCGTGCGCCAGGTGATGATCCCGCTCTGGAACGCCTGGTCGTTCTTCGCGCTCTACGCCAACACCGCCCGTGGCGGCGAGGGCTACGAGGCGAAGCACTCCACGGCGTCGACCGACGTGCTCGACCGCTACCTGCTGGCCAAGCTCGGCGAGTTCGTCGGTGACATGACCGAGCAGCTCGACGCGTACGAGATCGCGGCCGCGTGCGACACGATGCGCAGCTTCCTGGACGTGCTGACCAACTGGTACATCCGTCGCTCGCGCGACCGCTTCTGGGGCGGGGAGACCGACGAGTCGCTGGCGGCGTTCGACACGCTCTGGACCGCCCTCGAGACGGTCACCCGGGCCACGGCGCCGCTGCTGCCGCTCGTCACCGAGGAGATCTGGCGCGGGCTCACGGGCGACCGCTCGGTCCACCTCGCCGACTACCCGAAGGCGGCCGACCTGCCCCACGACCACGACCTCGTCCTCGGCATGGACCGCGCGCGAGAGGTCTGCTCGACGGCGTCGAGCCTGCGCAAGGCCCGTGCGCTGCGTGCACGTCTGCCGCTCGCCGAGCTGACCGTGGTCACGGCCGACCCCGCCGCCCTCGAGCCGTTCCGCGGCATCATCCAGGACGAGCTCAACGTCAAGGCCGTGACCCTCGTCGACGTCGCCACCGCCAGCGAGGCCGACTTCGGCGTGAGCCAGCGCCTCACGGTGAACGCCCGCGCCGCAGGTCCGCGTCTCGGCAAGGACGTGCAGCTCGCCATCAAGGGCAGCAAGACCGGTGACTGGTCGGTCGACGCCGACGGGGCCGTGACGTCGGGCGGCCTCGCCCTGGTCGAGGGGGAGTACACCCTCGAGACGGTCGTCGCCGGTGATGCCGCCGAGAACGGCGCCACCGCGATGCTGCCGTCGGGCGGCTTCGTCGTGCTCGACACGCACGTCTCGCCCGAGCTCGCGACCGAGGGACTGGCCCGCGACCTCGTGCGCGCCGTCCAGCAGGCCCGCCGCGACACCGGACTGCACGTCAGCGACCGGATCAGCCTCACCATCCAGGGCGGCGCCGAGGTCTTCGAGGCGACCGTGACCCACCGCGACCTCATCGTGGGCGAGACGCTCGCCGCGCAGTTCGCCGCGGCAGGCCCCGACCACGCCCTGCCCGACGGGCTGCCGGGCACCCAGACGGAGGTGGTCGTCGGCGACAACCATGCTGCGACGATCCTGGTGGCGAAGCGATGATCGTGGGCCGCGAGGACGAGCTGGAGGGCACCGACATGGGAGCGACGGCCGAGCAGGACCGCCGGGAGGAGCGTGCCGGCGCCGAGGGCGTGGTGGTGCGCGGTGCCGTCGGCGACGACCTCGCGGGGGTGCTCTCCGTAGGTCACCGCACGTGGCTCGCGACGTACGAGCCGATCGCGGGTCCCGAGTACGTCGCGATGGGCCTGGCGAAGTGGTGGACGAGCGACGTCGTCACCGACTCGATCCGCAAGGGTCGCACCATCGTCGCCACCCAGGGCGACGAGGTCGTCGGGGTGGCGACCTACGGCCCCCAGGACGACTCGTTCGTCCTCTGGAAGCTCTACGTCCTGCCCGGCCACCACGGCCACGGCATCGGCACGCGCCTGCTGGAGGCCGTCGTGGAGCGCGCGCTCGAGAGCGGCCAGAAGCGGATCACGCTGTCCTACCTCGAGGGGAACCGGCAGGCGGCCCGCTTCTACGCGCGGCATGGCTTCGTCGAAACACACCGCGAGACGCCCGGCTCAGGTCTGCCCGAGAGCGTCTGGATGGCGCGTGACCTCGTCACGGGTCACGCCGGCCAGGACGAGGCGCGGGCATGAGCGGGCGCCCCGACGCATCGGCCCTCGAGGCGGCGCGCAACCTCGAGGAGATGAAGCGGATGCGCGAGATCGAGGAAGAGATCCTCGCTCGCGCCCCGGAGAACGACATCGGTCCCTCCCTCGAGCGCATCAACGCGGTCATGGAGCTCGCCGGCGACCCGCAGCGCAGCTACCCGTCGATCCACCTCACGGGCACCAACGGCAAGACGTCCACGAGCCGCATGATCGACAGCATCCTGCGCGAGAGCGGCCTGTCCACGGGTCGGTTCACCTCACCGCACCTGCACGACATCCGCGAGCGGATCACCCTGTCGGGCAAGCCGATCCCGCGGGAGAAGTTCATCGCCGCCTACGAGGAGGTCGCCCCGCTCATCGAGATCGTCGACGCGCGGTCGCTCGAGGCCGGTGGCCGCCGCATGAACTTCTTCGAGGTGCTGGTCGCACTGGCGTACGCGGCGTTCGCCGACGCGCCCGTCGACGTCGCCATCATCGAGGTCGGGCTCGGCGGATCCTGGGACGCGACCAACGTCATCGACGCCCAGGTCGCCGTCGTCACGCCCGTCGACCTCGACCACACGCACCTGCTCGGCGAGGACGTCGTGGCCATCGCCGAGGAGAAGAGCGGCATCATCAAGGCGGACTCCGTCACCGTCTCCGGCGTTCAGGACGACGACGTCGCGCGGGTCCTCCTCGACCGCGTCCAGGAGGTCGGCGGCAGCCGCATCGTCTTCGAGGGCAACGACTTCGGCGTGCTCGCGCGCGAGGTCGCCGTCGGCGGCCAGCAGGTCTCGCTGCGTGGCCTGGCGGGGGAGTACCCCGACCTGTTCCTGCCGCTGCACGGCGCGCACCAGGCGAGCAACCTCGCCACGGCCGTCGCTGCCGTCGAGTCGTTCGTGGGCGGCGGCGAGCAGCGCATCGAGCACGACGTCCTGCTGGCCGCCTGCGCAGCGATGACGTCCCCGGGGCGGCTCGAGATCGTGCGTCGGTCGCCCACCGTCCTCGTCGACGCGGCGCACAACCCGCACGGCGCCCGCTCGCTCGTGGCGGCGCTGGACGAGTCGTTCACCTTCACCAAGCTCGTGGGACTCGTCGGCATCGTCGCCGACAAGGACGCCGTCGGCATGCTCGAGGTGCTCGAGCCGGCGCTCGACCACGTCGTGGTGACCCGCAGCTCGTCGCCGCGTGCGCTGTCGCCGCAGAAGCTGGGCGAGCTCGCCGTCGAGCTCTTCGGGGAGTCTCGGGTGACCGTCGTCCCCGACCTGCCCGATGCGCTCGAGCAGGCCGTCACGCTCGCTGAGGCCGACGGCATGGGCGGGGGCGTCCTCGCGACCGGCTCCGTCATCACCGCGGGCGAGGTGCGCATGCTGCTCGGCCTCACCGATGTCTGACC
>JABFXB010000399.1 GCA_013361975.1 Dermatophilaceae bacterium | reverse complement strand
CGCGACGGCCGGGTAGGCGATCTCGCCGGTGCCCGGCTCGCAGCGGCCGGGCACGTCGGCGACCTGGATCTCGCCGATCCACGGCAGGGCCCGCCGGCACAGCTCGATGAGGTTCCCCTCCCCGATCTGCGCGTGGTAGAGGTCGAGCATCAGGCGCAGGTGCGGGCTGTCGACCGACTCGACCAGGGCAAGGCAGTCGGCCGCGCGGGCGAACGGCACGCCGGGGTGGTCGAGCTCGGTGTTGAGGTTCTCGAGCACGAACTGCACGCCATGGCGCTCCCCCAGCTCGGCGAGGCGAGCGAGGGTGTCGCGAGCCTGCAGCCACATCCGACCTGTCACCTCGTGAGCGGGCTGCACCGGGAGCCCTTTGTCGTCGAGTCCGGTGCCGTGCAGGTTGAGTCGCGGGATGCCGAGCCGCTCGGCCACCGGCACCGACTCGGCGGCCGTCGCGAGCAGCTCGTCGGCACCTTGTCCGTCGGCGAGCCGTCCCCGCACGTAGCCGGTCATCGACGAGTAGACGACGCCCTCGTCACGTAGGGCGACGAGCGCGTCGACGTCGTGCTTGGTCCAGTCCCAGATCTCGACCGCGAAGCCGAGCTCGTGGATGCGACGCACCCGCTCGACGACGGGCAGGTCGACGAAGACCATCTCAGAGCTGACGGCGAGCGTGAACGGCGAACCCGTCTGCGACACGGCGGCGCTCACGAGACCACCTCGCGGTCGGCATCGCGCACAGCGACGGTCGAGCCGGTCTCGCAGGACTCGATGCAGGCGAGCGCGATCCGCAACGCCGCGCGGGCATCGTGCCCGCCGACGGGCGTCGGCCCACCCTCGCGGACGGTGCGGCAGAACGCGGCCAGCTCGGCGGCATACGCGTCGTCCATCAGGTCGGTGTCCTGGCGTGCGGTGGGGACGGCGACGCCGTCGGCCGTCCAGAGCGAGGTCGTGAGGTGGGCGGGGCTGCCGGCCTGAACCATGCCGGCGGAGCCGAACACCTCGCCGCGCACGTCGTAGCCGTAGGCGGCCGAGAAGCTGGCCTCGGCGACGGCGATGGCGCCGTTGTCGTAGCGGATCGTCACGACGGCGGTGTCGAGCAGGCCACGGTCCTTGAAGTCGGGCGCGACGAGCGCGTCGGCCATGACGCTGACCTCGACCGCCCGGGCGCCGGCGTTGAACCAGTTGAGCGCGTCGAAGTCGTGAATGAGCGTCTGCGTGAAGATCGTCCACGGCGGCACGGCACCCGGGTCTGCGAGGCCGGGGTCGCGGGTCAGCGAGCGCAGCAGCTGGGGTGTGCCGATGCGGCCCGTCGCGACGGCCTCGTGGGCGACCGCGAAGTCGCGGGCGAAGCGCCGGTTGAACCCGACCTGCAGAGGTATGCCGGCCGCCTCCGCAGCGGCGATCGCCCGGTCGGCGTCGGCGAGAGTCATCGCCATCGGCTTCTCGACGAAGACGGCCTTGCCCGCCTTCGCCACGGCCACGACGAGGTCGGCGTGGGCGGTGCTGGCGCAGGTGATGGCGACGGCCTCGATGCGATCGTCGTCGATGAGCGCCTGCGGTTCGGTGAGCCACTCGACACCGAGGTGCCCACCGAGACGCCGGGCGTTGGCCTCGAACGGGTCGGCGACCGCGACGAGGTCCGCCTCGGCGAGACGCCGGGAGAGGGTCGTGGCGTGGTGGGTGCCGATGCGGCCGCATCCGATGAGGCCGATGCGGACCGGGCCCTGCACTGTCATGGAAACTCCTTCGGTCGTCGCGCACTAGAGCGCTCTAGTAGCCAAGTGAAGAGCCATCTCGCTGTGCACGTCAAGAGGTTCGGCAGGGAAACTCTGGAGCGCTCTAGAATGTCGACCCATGACGGGGAGCCGAGTGACCATGGAGGACGTCGCCGCCAGGGCCGGCGTCTCGCGCGCTCTCGTCTCGATCGTCTTCCGTGGCGTCACCGGCGCGTCCGACGAGACCAGGACACGGGTGCTCGAGGCGGCGCGGGACCTCGACTACCGGCCCGACACGCGCGCGAGCCGACTTGGCCGCGGCCGCACCCGGATGCTCGGCGTCACCTTCGCGGTCGGGCACGCGTTCCACGGCGAGCTGCTGGGGAGCCTCTACGCCGAGGCCGACGCTGCGGGCTACGAGGTCGTGCTCAGCGGCGTCACCCCAAACCGCGACGACAAGGCCGCAGTCGACACCCTGCTCGCCGAGCGGTGCGAGGGACTGGTCCTCGTGGGCAGCGGCCTGGCCGGCCCTGACCTGCGCCGACTCGGCGAACGGCTACCCGTCGTGAGCCTGCTGCGCCCGGTTCGCGAGGCGTCGGTCGACGTCGTGCGCACCGACGACGCGCTCGGGCTGCGCCTTGCCGTCGAGCACCTGCGAGGCCTGGGCCACCGGCACATCGCCCTGCTCGACGGAGGACGGGCGCCGGGCGCCGCCGAAAGGCGGCAGGGCTACCGTCGCGGGCTGCGCGCCGCTCCGGGCCTCGACGCGGTGGTGCTCGACGCCGGGCTGACCGAGCTCGACGGGGCACGGGCGGCGACGGGGTTCCTCGCCCTCGGCAGCCACCGCCCGACCGCGGTGGCTGCCTTCAACGACCGGTGCGCGCTGGGCTTCGTCGACGTCGTGCGACAGGCCGGCCTGCGCGTGCCCGAGGACGTCTCGGTGGTGGGCTTCGACGACATCGAGCAGGCGGCCTACCCGCACGTGTCGCTGACGACGGTGCGCCAGGACGCGGCCCGGCTCGGGGCCGAGGCGGTTCGCGCCGTGACCTCCCGCCTGGACGGCGTGGCGGCCACGACCGGGGGTGCGGTGATCGAGCCGGAGCTCGTCGTCCGCTCCAGCACCACGACCCTCTCGCGGCAGGACTGGTCGGCGTGACCTGGCCCCACCGCGGCTCCGACGTGCGCGACCGCTGGACGACCGTCCGGGGTCGCGACGTCCACTGCCTGACGATCGGCGGGACTCGTTCCGGCAGCGGCCCCTTGGTGGTCGTCCTCCCGGGCCTCGGCCTGCCCTTCTACACCCTGCGGACGGCACGCGCCCTCGTCGGCCGTGGCCTCGACTGCGTCGTGCTCGACCTGCCCGGCTTCGGGTCCGACCGGCCGTGGCCGACGCGCCCGAACATCCATGCCACCGGCCTGACGGCTGCCCGCTGGGTCGAGGCCGAGGCGCCCGAGCGCCCCGTCGTGGTCGTCGGCCACTCGACGGGCGCGCAGGCCGCCCTCACGGCGGGGCTCGCGCTGAGTGCCCGACGCCGCGCACTCTGCGTCGTGCTCGCGGGACCCACGTTCGCGCCGGAGCAACGTCGGTTGCGCCGACTCGCACGGACGACGCCCTTCGCCTACCGCCACGACCCGCCGAACGAGCTGAACCCTGCCGAGCTCTACCGCGGCCGGGCCGGGATCATCGCGATGCTCCACTCGGGCCTGCGGGACGCTCCCGAGCAGCGCATCGCACACCTGCCCGTGCCGGTCACGCTCACCGCCGGCGCGCAGGACGCCTTCGCCCCCGTCGAGTGGCTCGACCTGCTCGCGCGGTCGGCGTGCGGCGCGCCCACGGTGCGCACATCGCTGCTCGACGGCTCGCACAACAACCTCTTCACCCACCCGGACGAAGTGGCGGGCCTGGTGACGCTCGCCGCCGACGACGCGACGTCCGGCGACCCCGGCCCGAGGTGGACTCCGTCACCGGCGTGAGGGCCGTCGAGAAGTGAGCACTCGACGCCCAAACACCGACGAGTGCCCAGTTCCCGACGCACCCCGACGTCGGAAACTGAGCACTCGACGCCCAACCTCCCTCGAGTGCTCACTTTCCGACGGTCACGGGACGTGGGCGCGAGCGGGACCGGTGGTGCCCCTCACCTCCAGGTGTGGCTCGAGCACGATCTGGACGGCCTCGTCTCGCCCTTCGTCGAGCCGCTCGGTGGCAGCCTGCACCGCGGCAACTGCCATCGGCTCGGTCGCCTGGCTCACCGACGTGAGGTCGATGG
>JABFXB010000324.1 GCA_013361975.1 Dermatophilaceae bacterium | reverse complement strand
GCCGCCCGCGCCCGCAGGCTCGCGAGCCAGCTGCCGCGGTCGGTGCCGTACGTCGCGGCGGTGCTGCGCGGCGGCATACCGAAGCGGGGCGGACCGGCGACCACGGAGGCGTCGGCTGTCGGTGAGGGCGCGGCGTCACGCACGGCCAGGGCCGCGCGGGCCTCCGCGCGCACGTCGACGAGCGTCCAGAACTCCCAGTCCGCCGGTGGCGGGGGCCAGCTCGGGTCGGGCATCCAGTCGTCGGTCGGAGCCCACGACGCCGAGGGCGCCGGCCATCCCGGAGGAGTGTTGAAGCGCACTGCCATGTCTACCCCCTTCGAACAACACCTTGGACGCGCTGACGGGTCGACCCTGCCCTCGACCCCCGCATTCGGCACGGTACGACCTGCAGCCGGGCAAAGTCATTGAAATAGACGAAAACGGTCATCCCGCGCGGATCGGCCATACCCGTCGGGCCGCGTCCGGTTGCACTCAGGGACGGCTCCGGGGTCGCTCGGGGTCGACCCCGATGGGCGCTGTCCCCCGCGGCGGCCACGCTGGACGCATGACGACGAGCACCCTGGCGACACCGGTGACCACGGTCCCCACGGGCATGGCCACCCGGACCCCCGACCGCGTGGCGGTGCTCGCGCTCGTCGCACCACTGCTGCTCTTCACACACAGCATCGCCGAGTGGGTCGACGGGCTCGGCGGTGTCGGCGGGCTCGGCGGTGTCGGCGGCCCCGACGCCACCGACACCCCCGGCCCGCTCACCATCGCCACGGGCGCCCTGCTCGTCCTCGCCACGGCGGCGTTCGCCTGGCTCACGACGGCCCTCGGTGCACGTGCGGAGCACCTGCCCGTCGCCGTGCCGACGGCGCTGCTCGCCGCGTTCGGCGCCGGCGCCACCGGGGCCGTCTGGGTGGGCGGGCTCACCGGCTTCCTGCCCGCCACCGTGCCCGCCGCGCTCGCCGTCGGGGGCCAGGTGCTGACGACGCTCGCGCTCGCGCTCGTCCTCGCCACGACGTGGCTCGAGGGGCGTGTGCCGGCGGGTTCCCTCGCGCTCGCCGGTGCCGCCGCCGGCCTGCTCGCCCTCCCGTGGGGTCTCGAACCGCTGGGCGCACTCGTCCTGCTCATCGCCTTGGCGCCGCTGACCCGGTCGGCCTGAGGGGTCGCGCCGTCTCGACGAGCGAAGTCGCCCGATCGGTCGCAGGATGTGTCTCATGTGTCCCAACTGGACGCATCGCACCATTCCCTCACCCCACGGGAGCTCATCACATGCGACACCCCAGCCTGACCAGACGTGGCGCGGTCGCCGTCGCGTCGCTCGCCCTCACCTCGACGGCCGCCTTCGGCATGGCGTCGGCATCGGCGTCGACCACTGCCGAGCCCGCCTCGACCCCGGTCACCATCAGCACGCCCGACGGCCAGCTCATGAGCTACGTCGTCAACGCGAACATCGCCAACCCCGGCCAGACCCGCCTCGTCGAGCGGGCCGTCGTGGCTGCCGGCGGCGTCGTCGTGCAGTCGTGGCCACAGATCGGCGTCGTCGTCGCGCACTCGAAGGTCTCCACCTTCCGGGCCGACGTCGTGGCCCGGGGCGGCAACGCCGTCGAGTCGGTCGGCGCCACCCGCACCGTCGCCGTGTCGGAGGGCACGCCCGAGGGTGCTGCCGCGTCCTGGGGCCGCGGCGCCTCCGGCTACAAGCAGGGCGCGAAGAAGGACGCGAACGGCGACATCGAGGCCGAGACCACGCCCGCCGGCGCGACCGACCCGCGCGAGGGCGAGCAGTGGGACCTCACGATGATCAAGGCCGACCAGGCCCACAAGATCACCGACGGCTCACGCAACGTCCTCGTGGGCGTGCTCGACAGCGGCATCGACCCCGACCACCCCGACCTCGTCAAGAACCTCGACGTCGCCGACTCGGTCAACTGCGTCGACGCCGGCCGCCCGTCGACCACCGGCTGGGAGCCGACCACGAGCGACCACGGCACCCACGTGGCGGGCACCATCGCGGCCGCCCGCAACGGCGTCGGCATCGTCGGCGTCGCCCCGAACGTGCGCCTCGCGTCGGTCAAGGTCGTCAACGACGCCGGCTTCATCTACCCGGAGTACGCCGTCTGCGGGTTCGTCGAGGCCGGCCTCAAGCACATGGACGTGACGAACAACAGCTACTACGTCGACCCGTTCGAGTTCTACTGCGAGGACCAGCCCGACCAGTACGCCGCCAAGGAGGCCGTGCGCCGCGCCGTCGCATGGTCGACGGAGCAGGGTGTCGTGCACGCGGCTGCGGCCGGCAACTCGGCGCACGACCTGTCGGACAAGTCGTCGTTCAAGGACACGACGAGCCCCGACGACCAGCCGTCGTCGGGCTTCGTCACGCGCACGCTCAACAGCGGCTGCGAGGACATCCCGACCGAGCTGCCGGGCGTCGTCACGGTCTCGGCCGTCACCCGCACCGGGGCGCTCGCCTACTTCTCGAACCGGGGCCTCGGCAAGATCGACGTCGCCGCCCCGGGCCGCTCGATCCTCTCGACGGTGGTCGCGAACAACGGCTACGGCACCAAGAGCGGCACGTCCATGGCGTCGCCGCACGTCGCCGGCGTGCTCGCCCTCATGAAGTCGGTCCACCCCGACTGGACGCCCGCGCAGATGGTCGCCAAGCTGCGCGCCCAGGCCGACGACCACGCGTGCGCCGCGCAGGAGGTGCCGCCGCCGGGCCGCACCGGAGGTCCTGACTGCAGCGGCCCGCTCACCGAGAACAGCTTCTACGGCGAGGGTGTCGTCGACGCCCTCGACGCCGTGAGCTGACCGCGCTCCACCACTCACCGAGAAGGCGATCCGTCCGTCCGGGCGGATCGCCTTCTCGATGTCAGGGAGCGGGGGTGGCGGCAGTGGGGCGGGTGTGGAGGGAGCGGACGGTGCGGACGAGGAGCGCCAGGGCGACGAGCTGGCTCACCGCCACGACGACGACGAGAGCCGGGAGCGACCGGTCGTAGAGCCAGCCGGCCACGAGGCCGCCGACGATCGCGAACGCCCCCTGCACCCCCGCGAAGACGCCGTATGCCGTCGCCCTCCGCGGTGCCGCCACGACCTCCGCGACGAGCGCCTTGACCGTCGAGTCCTGCACGCCGGTGGCGAGACCCCACACGGCGACGCCGACGAGCGCGACCCAGAGCTGCCCGGTGAGCGCCAGCGGCGGCACGAGCGCGACGAGCACCGGCACGAGGTAGAGCACGGCCCCGCCCCGGCGGTCGTAGACGAGCCCGACGCCCAGCGCAGCGAGCGCCTCGACGGCCATGGCGCCGGCATACACGAGGGGAACGGCGGCGACGGCGACGAGACCCTTGACGCTGAGGTGGTAGCCGATGATGCCGAAGGTGACGAGACCACCGGTCGTGAGGCCGGCGGCGAGCGCGTAGCCGAAGAACTCCCGAGGCAGCCCTGCCCCCACGGCGTCGGCGAACCAGCCCCTGATTCCGGCTCGGCCCGCCGGAACCGGCTGCGCTGCAGGGCTTTCCGCGCCGGCAACTGCGGAAGACGCTGTCTGGTGGTCCTCGTCGTAGACGGACGGGTCGGGCACCCGCGAGCGGATGACGGCGAGCAGCACCATCGCCGCGACACCCGGCACGGCGAGCACCGCCATGCCCGGCCAGATCACGCCGGCCGCGCCGATGACGGCCGCGACGAGAAGCGGTCCGGCGAAGGCGCCGATCTGGTCGAGGGCCTTGTGCAGGCCGAAGCCCCGGCCGCGGCCGACGGCCGACGCGACGTGCGCGAGCAGCGCCGACTTCGACGGGCTGCGCACCGCCTTGCCGGAGCGCTCGAGCAGGATGAGGACGGCAGCGAGCACCAGCCCCGCTCCCCCGACGAACGGCGTGACCGCGAGCAACGGCACGCAGACGGCCGTCAGGCCGTAGCCGAGGATCGTCAGCCCCCAGTAGCGGCCGGTGCGGTCGGCGAGCGGTCCGAAGACGAGGCGCAGCACCAGCGCCATCGCCTCGCCGGCGCCGGTCACCAGGCCGACGACGACGGCACTCGCGCCGAGCGAGGCGAGCAGCGG
>JABFXB010000362.1 GCA_013361975.1 Dermatophilaceae bacterium | reverse complement strand
GAGCCGCTGCTCGAGCCGGCGGAACCGAAGCCGGCCGCGGGGCCGGCCGTCGAGCCCGTCCGCTGCAGCGCTCGAGAGCCCAGGGCGAAGGCCAGCGCCAGGACGACGACGGCCACGGCGATGACGGCGAAGGCGCGTCGCCGAGCAGGCGGCACTGAGGAGACCCGGGGGAGGTGCGAGGTGACGGTCATGGCGAGCCCTTTCGACGGGTCGCCTTCCGCGCTGGGCCGGCCGGCTGAGCGGCTTTCGTGGCGACGTCCTTGTCTCCAGAGACACGTGCTCGCCGCGGATCGTTGCGCGGGCCCTGGGTCACCGGGTCCGGCGGACGCGGCGCACCACGAGCCAGACGAGCAGCGCGACGACCACGACACCGACGACCCAGTCGAGCACCGAGGAGTAGCGGTCGACCAGCTCGTAGCGTGAGCCGAGCACCCAGCCGAGGCCGATGAGCAGCCCGTTCCAGATGGCGCTGCCGGCGACCGTGAAGACGGTGAACCGGGCGAGCGGCATGTGCACCGCGCCGGCGGGGAGGGAGACGAGGCTCCTCACCCCCGGCACCAGCCTCCCGAAGAAGACCGACCGACGGCCGTGCCGCTCGAACCACGCCGTCGCCCGCTCGAAGTCGCGCCGGTCGACCAGGGGCAGCCGGGACATCACGTCGATCGCCCGTTCCTGACCCAGTCTGGCGGCGAGCAGGTAGAGGGTCAGTGCCCCGAGGTACGACCCAACCGTGCTCGTCACCAGCAGCAGGGCGAGGGCCAGCTGCCCCTGGCGGGAGATGAAGCCCGACATCGGCAGGACCACCTCGCTCGGGATCGGTGGCAGCACCGTCTCGACGAACGTCAGGGCGCCGACGCCCCACTCTCCCAGGGCCTGGATGACGCGGTAGGCGACACCGACCAGCCCGGAGAGGTCCGCTGCGGGTGCGGCTGCGAGCAGCAGGGAGGGGATCATGACCACACCTTTCCCAGTCGGGTCCTGCAGCACACGCACCCACCCGGTCCTACGCCCCGCCCGGGTGGGAGAGTGGGCGCATGGCAAGGACGGTCGCGGTCATCGGCGGGGGCATCAGCGGACTGGCCGCCGCCTGGGAGCTCACCCGTCCGGGTGCCGAGGTGCACGTCACGCTGCTCGAGGGGAGCGACCGCGTCGGCGGCAAGCTGCGCCTCGAGGACGTCGGTGGCGCCCGCATCGACGTGGGAGCCGAGTCGGTGCTGGCGCGTCGACCGGAGGCCCTGACGCTCTTCGAGGAGCTCGGCGTCGCCGACCGGACCACCCACCCCGCGGCGGTCGGCGCGTCGATCGTCTCGCGCGGGGTCCGCTGGCCGATGCCCAGGGGCACCGTCATGGGCGTGCCCTCGGACCCCGAGTCGGTGCGGGGCCTACTGGACGACGACGAGGTGCAGCGCCTCATCGAGGAGGTCGTGGACGGTCCACGCGCGGGCGACCTCTCGGTCGGTGACCTCGTCGACGCCCGTCTGGGCCCCGCCGTCACCGACCGCCTCGTCGAGCCCCTGCTCGCAGGCGTCTACGCCGGCCACGCCCGCGAGATCTCCGTCGAACAGGCCGTGCCCTCGCTCGCCGCCGCGGCCCGCCAGGGAAGGCGGCTGTCCGACGTCGCGCGCGAGGCGGTGGCGGCGGCCGCCAGCGGCCCGATGGCGGCCCTGCCGGTCTTCGCGACGCTCGTGGGAGGCCTGGGCAGCCTGCCGGAGGTGCTGCACGCGAGGCTGACGGAGGCCGGTTGCGAGGTCCGCACGGGAACGGTCGTCCGCGCGCTGGAGGCGGACGGCACGGGATGGCTGGTGTCGAGCGGTCCCACGACCGCTGTCCGGCGCGAGCACTTCGACGACGTCGTCCTCGCCACACCCGCCGCGCCGACGTCACGGCTCCTGCGCCACGTCGCGCCGGCGGCTGCCGCAGCACTCGCCGCGGTCGAGTACGCCTCGATGGCCATCATCACCCTGGCGCTCGACGGCCCGGTGCCGCCGCAGCTGGACGGCAGCGGTTTCCTCGTGCCCCCGACCGAGCCGCTGACCATCAAGGCCTCGACCTTCAGCTCGTCGAAGTGGCCGTGGCTGGCCCGCGCCCACCCAGACCGCACCTACCTGCGGGCCTCGGTCGGACGGCATCGCGAGGAGGCCTCGCTGCAGCGCAGCGACCCCGAGCTCGTGGAGGTGGCTCTCGCCGACCTGCGCACCGTCCTGGGCGACGCGCTCGCCGACCCTGCCGCCGCGCACGTGCAGCGCTGGGGCGGGGGCCTGCCGCAGTATGCCGTCGGGCACCGAACGCGTCTGGCGCCCACGCGTGACCTGCCGCCGGGGCTGGCGCTGTGCGGGGCGGCTTACGACGGGGTTGGTATCCCGGCGTGCATCGCCTCCGGGCGGGCCGCCGCCCGCGACGTCCTGACCCGCGTGGAAACTGCCCGGACGCCCTTGGGATGATGGGGTCATGAGCGAGCGCATGACCCCATCCCGGATGCGAGAGATCAACGACACGATCCGCTACTGCATGTGGTCGGTCTTCAGCTCGGTGACACCACTCGGAGACGACCGCGAGAAGCTGCTGGGCGAGCTCGAGGCCTTCCTCGCCGAGATCGACGGCGAGGGCGTCGTGGTCCGCGGCATCTACGACGTCGCAGGGCTGCGCGGTGACGCCGACTTCATGGTGTGGTGGCACGCCGAGTCGATCGAGCAGCTGCAGTCGGCCTACCACCGCCTGCTGCGCACCGAGCTCGGCCAGCACCTCGAACCGGTCTGGAGCAACGCCGCACTGCACCGGCCGGCAGAGTTCAACAAGAGCCACATCCCGGCCTTCATGGCCGACGAGGTTGCCCGCAAGTACATCTGCGTCTACCCCTTCGTCCGCTCCTACGAGTGGTACCTGCTCGAGGACGGCGAGCGACGCGACATGCTGCGCGAGCACGGCCAGATGGCGCGCGACTTCCCCGACGTGCGCGCCAACACGATCGCCTCCTTCGCGCTCGGCGACTACGAGTGGCTGCTCGCGTTCGAGGCCGACGAGCTGCACCGAATCGTCGACCTGATGCGTGAGCTGCGGGCGTCGCGCGCTCGGCGGCACGTGCGCGAGGAGATCCCCTTCTTCACCGGGCCGAAGGTCACCGCGGCAGAGCTCGTCGCCAACCTGCGCTGAGCCCCCAGCCCGCTAGTCGTCGATGGCCCGCGCGAGGATCGCGATGACGGGGATGAGCAGGAACGCGAGCCACGACCGCGTCAGGAAGAACGCGGCGATGGCGATGAACGGGGAGAGGCTGACGAGCGTGCGGGCGAACGTGCCCTGCGCCGTCGGCCGGCCCGGGCTCGAGGTCTGGGCGACCGCGCTGCCACGGGCCGGCCGCAGCTTCGGGCGCGGCTCGGGCAGGTCGACGAAGAGGGCCGTCAGCTCCCGGCGCACGACGGCGTCGGTCGCGCGGCCCCGCCGGTCCTCGTACTCGTTCGCGTCGAGGCGTCCGGCCGCGTGGTGCTCCGCGAGCGCGGCCAGGGCCTCCTCGCGCTCGGCCGTGCCGATGCGGATGTCGCCGTCGTCGACCATGGGACGAATCTAGGCGAGCAGGCCCTGGCCGCGCAGCCGGTCACGCGGGCGTCGCGCCGTCCTCGTCGGGCTGCAGCCGCAGCGAGATGGAGTTGATGCAGTAGCGCTGGTCGGTCGGGGTGTCGTAGCCCTCGCCCTCGAAGACGTGCCCGAGGTGCGACCCGCACGTGGCGCAGCGCACCTCGACCCGCTTCATGCCGAAGCTGCGGTCCTCGATGTACTCGACGGAGTCGCCGGCGAGCGGGGTGTAGAAGGAGGGCCACCCGCAGTGCGACTCGAACTTCGTGTCGCTACGGAAGAGCTCAGCGCCGCAGGCGCGGCACGAGTAGACGCCCTTGGTCTTGGTGTCGGTGTACTCGCCGCGGAACGCCGGCTCGGTGCCGGCCTGCCGCAGCACCTTGTACTCGGCGGGGCTGAGGGCGGCGCGCCACTCGTCGTCGGTGCGCTGGACGGCATACGGCTTGGTCGTGCTGTGCGTGCTCTCGTCGCTCATGTCCAGACCAACGCCACG
>JABFXB010000043.1 GCA_013361975.1 Dermatophilaceae bacterium | reverse complement strand
CCCACCCTCGGGACGGTGCTGCGGCTCACGGCTGCGGCAGTGGCGGCCTACGTGCTGTCGCAGGTGATCACGCCCGGCACCCCCGACCTGACCGGCCCCCTCACGGCTCTTCTCGTGGTGCAGGCGTCGGCCTTCTCGACCATCAAGATGAGCGCCGTCCGGGTCGGTGCGGTGCTCTCGGGCATCCTCGTCGCCACCCTCCTGTCGACGTGGATCGGCCTCACGTGGTGGAGCCTGGGCGCCGCGATCGCCGCGTCCCTGCTGCTGGCGAAGGTGCTGCGGCTCGGCGAGCAGGCGCTCGAGACACCCATCAGCGCCATGCTGATCCTCGGGGTGAGCAACCACGACATCGCCTCCGAGACCCGGATCCTCAACACTCTCATCGGTGCCGCCGTCGGGGTGGCCTTCAACGTCGTCTACCCGCCGGCCATGCCGATAGGTCCGGCGAGACAGGCCCTGCTGCGCGTCGTCGAGGCGGCCGCCTCCGCCCTCGACCAGGCAGCCGAGGCTCTCGAGACGGGCCCGGTGGCCCGGCCGCAGGTCGCGGCCTGGATCGACCGGGTGCGCTCGGCGAACCGCGAGGTCGCCCGAGCCACCGAGACGATCAGCCACCTGAAGGAGAGCCGTCGCTTCAACCCGCGTGCCCTGGGCACCGTCGACGTGGAGCCCGTCCTGGCCTCGGCACTGGACACCTTCGAGCAGTGCCTGCTCGCCATCCGCGCCCTCTTCACCCTGGTGCTCGCGGAGCTGCCACCCCAGGACGCCCCCGAGGACACCTACGGTGACGAGCTGCGCTCGGCGTTCGCCGTGGTGCTGCACGACAGCGCCGACTGCCTCCGCGCGTTCGGCGGGTTCGTCATCGCCGAGTCGGAGGGTCGGGAGAAGGACACCGAGAAGGCGCTGGCGCAGAGCCTCGACATCCTGCGCGAGACCCAGGCCATCCTCACCGAGCTCATCCTCGTTCGCGCCAGGGAGGACACCTCGTGGCTCCTGCGCGGTTCCGTCCTCGCCGCAGTCGAGCAGGTGCTGGCGCGGCTCGACCTCGAGGACCGGGCCCGCGTGCACCAGCAGTGGAAGGAGGCGCAGCAACGTCGACCGCTGGCGCAGCTGCCCCGCATCGTCCACGACGCCCTCCCCCACCCGGACCGCCCCTACCCTCGTGGGCTGCAGCGGGGCCGCGGCCGACGGCGCGACCGACACGACACGCCCTGACCGGGAGCCGGGCGAAAGCGGCCGCGGGACCTACTCGTCGGACGCGACGACCTCGACCTCGAAGCCCTCCCCGCTCTCGAGGTAGGCCGCGTAGTGCTGCGGGCCCCCGGCATACGGGTGCTTGTCGGCGAACATGAGGGTCCACCCTCCCTCGCCGCAGGACTCGACCAGGGCGTCGACCTCCGCATGCGAACCGCCATGGAAGGCAAGGTGGTTCAGGCCGGCGCGCCTGCGCTCGTGGCGTCCGGCCGCGACGTCGGGACCGGCCTCCAGCACGATGTAGAGCGAGCCGAGCTCCCACGCCTGGCCGTGGCCCCAGTCGTCGCCGAGGTGGTAGCCGAGCCGGCCGAGCAACCAGCCCCACTCGCGGCCGGCCGCCGCGATGTCGTCGACCCAGATCTCGATGTGGTGCAGACCGCCACGGGTGCCCGGCGACCCGGCCCCGCCGGCCGCTCCGCCGAAGTCCCAGCGCGCCAGCTCCATGTCGGCCCGCCCACCGTCGACGAGGCCGCGCACCATCGGGGTGCCCTCGGCGCGCCAGTGCTGGACCGCCTCGTCCTCGAGCCCCTGCGGCGGCCGGCCGTCGGACCGGATGACCCGCCACCACGGCACGTCGGAGCCGTAGCGGCTCATGACGGTGCCGACCGTTCGGGGACCCATCCCACCCAGGCGTTTCGCGATGTCGCCGTACGCGAGCACCCGCGCCTCGGGGATCTTCGCGACGAGGTCGAGCACGCGCTCGGCGTGGTCCTCCAGCGGCACGAGGGTCCTCTCGGGGTCGGTGCGGATGGCGTACGCGGAGAGCTCAGTACTCGGGTTGGCTCGGGTCGATCTCTCGCAGGTAGGCGAGTATGCCGCCCTCGACGTTCGCGACGTCGGTGAGCCCCGCGCGCAGCGCGAGGCGGGTCGCCTCGGCGGACCGTCCGCCCACCTTGCAGTGGATGAGCACCCTTCTGTCGGAAGGGAGCTCAGCGAAGGCCTCACCGGACCGGAAGAGGTCAAGGTGGATCGGGACCGCGCCCGGGATGCTCGCGATCGCACGTTCCTCGTCGCCGCGGACGTCGACCAGGAGCGGCGGGTCCGCGGCCTCGAGCTCGGCGGCCATCTCGCGGACGGTCACCGTGGGCAGGTCGCCCTCGTCGTGGGCGGCCGCGCCCGGCACACCGCAGAACTCGACGTAGTCGATGAGCTCGGTGACCGTGGGGTCATCGCCGCAGACCGGGCAGTCGGGGTCGGGGCGGACCGTGAGGGTGTCCCACGTCTGGCGGAGCGCGTCGTGCACCATGAGGCGCCCGACGAGGGGCTCGCCGATGCCGAGGAGCAGCTTGATCGCCTCGGTCGACTGGACCGACCCGATGGCCGCGCAGAGGACCCCCAGCACGCCACCCTCGGCGCAGCTCGGCACCGACCCCGGCGGAGGTGGGTCGGGGAACACGCACCGGTAGCAGGGCCCGTGGCCGGCCCACCACACCGACACCTGGCCGTCGAAGCGCAGGATCGAGCCCCACACGTGCGGCTTGCCGAGCATGGCGCAGGCGTCGTTGACGAGGTAGCGCGTCGGGAAGTTGTCGGTGCCGTCGACGACGAGGTCGTAGGCCCCGATGATGTCGAGCGCGTTCGTCGAGTCGAGGGCGACGTCGTGACGCACGACCGTGACGTGCGGGTTGACGCGGTGGACCGCGGCCTCGGCGGACTCGGTCTTGGGCCTGCCGATGTCGGCGTCGGAGTGGATGACCTGGCGGTGGAGGTTCGTGAGGTCGACGACGTCGGCGTCGACGACGCCGATCGTGCCGACTCCGGCGGCCGCGAGGTAGAGCAGCGCCGGTGAACCGAGGCCGCCCGCACCGACGACGAGCACCCGCGCAGCCGAGAGCCGCTCCTGCCCGTCGCGCCCCACGTCGGGGAGGAGGACGTGCCGCGCGTACCTCGTCGTCTCCGCCCTGGACAGCGGCCGACCCGTCTTGACCAGCGGATCCGTCGACATGCCATCACCGTACTGCTCGGTATGGTGAGACGGACACGGTCGTCCGCCTCGGCGGGCGGCGAGCAGGCACCAGAGACACGCGCAGATGCGAAGAGGACCCGCATGGCAGACGAGATGACCCCGCCGGGCCGCGGCCAGCGGCTGCCCCGATCGGAGCGCCGGGCCCAGCTGCTCGACGCCGCACTCGGGGTGTTCGTCGAGAACGGCTACCACGCTGCTGCGATGGACGACATCGCGGCGCGGGCAGGGGTCTCCAAACCCGTGCTCTACCAGCACTTCCCGGGCAAGCTCGAGCTCTACCTCGCCCTCATCGACCAGCACACCGGTGAGCTCGAGCAGCTCGTCCGCGACGCCCTGACGCTGCCCGACAACAAGGCACGCATCAACACGATGACGCGTGCCTACTTCGACTTCGTGGGCCAGGAGGGCGCCGCGTTCCGGCTCATCTTCGAGTCCGACCTCGCCAACGAGCCCGAGGTCCGCAGGCGCCTCGACCAGATCGACCTCACGTGCGCCGAGGCGATGGCCGAGATCATCCGCAGCGAGACGTCCATGGACCAGGAGGAGGCCGTCCTCGTCGGCGTCGCCTTCGTGGGCCTGGCCCAGACCTCGGCCCGCCACTGGCTGACGCACGAGGCGACCCTCTCCCGCGAGACCGCGGTGCGCATCACCGCGGCGCTCATCCGCCGCGGGTTCGGCGCGTTCCCGGCGGTGGGCAAGACCGACAGCAGCACCGGCAGCAAGGGCGAGCGCGAGACGCCGAGCAACACGGCCAGGGAATCGGTGGGCACCACCGCTGGTTAAGGTGACGACGGGACGCGGTCGACCGCGTCCACACGAACTGAGAAAGCAGGTTTGACGTGGAGGTCCGCATCGGCGTGC
>JABFXB010000171.1 GCA_013361975.1 Dermatophilaceae bacterium | reverse complement strand
CCGATGACCGGGCTCGAGATCGAGCTCAACCTCGTCAACGAGGACCTCGGGCCCAAGCTCGACAACAAGACGGTGCTCGAGCAGATCGCCGACGAGGACTACCAGACCGAGCTCGCGCGCTACAACATCGAGCTCAACGTGCACCCCAGGCCACTCCCGGGCGACTCGGCGATCGAGCTCGAGGGCCTGCTGCGCGAGTCGCTCAACCGGGCGTCCGACAAGGCGGCCGAGCTGCACACCGGCATCGTGGCCATCGGCATCCTGCCGACGGTCATGCCGGAGCACTTCGAGGGCGACTGGATCAGCGAGAACATCCGCTACGCCGCCCTCAACAACGCGGTGCTCGACGCCCGCGGCGAGGACGTCTGGCTCGAGCTCGAGGGCCCCACGGGCGAGCGCATCGCGCGCTACTCCGACAGCCTCGCGCCCGAGTCGGCGTGCACCTCGATCCAGCTGCACCTGCAGGTGCAGCCCGAGCGCTTCGCCGACCACTGGAACGCCGCCCAGGTGCTCGCCGGACCACAGCTCGCCCTCGGCGCGAACTCGCCGTTCTTCCTCGGGCAGCGGCTGTGGGCCGAGACCCGCATCCCGCTCTTCACCCAGGCCACCGACACGCGGTCGGTCGAGCTGAAGAACCAGGGCGTGCGCCCGCGGGTGTGGTTCGGCGAGCGGTGGATCACCTCGATCTTCGACCTGTTCGAGGAGAACGTTCGCTACTTCCCGGCGCTGCTGCCCGAGATCGACGACGAGGAGCCCGAGGAGGTCTTCGAGCGCGGCGAGGTGCCGCAGCTGAAGGAGCTGCGCCTGCACAACGGCACCGTCTACCGCTGGAACCGGCCGATCTACGACATCGTCGGCGGACGCCCGCACCTGCGGGTCGAGAACCGCGTCCTCCCGGCCGGCCCGAGCATCATCGACGTCATGGCCAACGCGGCGTTCTACTACGGCACCATGCGCGTGCTCGCCGAGGAGGACCGGCCCGTCTGGACGCGGATGAGCTTCTCGGCCGCCGAGTCCAACTTCGAGGAGGGCGCCCGGCTCGGCATCGACGCCCGCACGTACTGGCCCGGCTTCGGCGAGGTGCCGGCGACCGAGCTCGTGCTGCGCCGGCTGCTGCCCATGGCGCACGAGGGGCTCGAGCGCTGGGGCGTGTCGGCGGCCGTGCGCGACCGGTTCCTCTCCGTCATCGAGCAACGCTGCATCCGCGGTGTCAACGGAGCCTCGTGGCAGACGGACTGCGTGGCACGCCTCGAGGCCCAGGGCCTCACCCGCGACAAGGCGTTGCGCGAGATGCTCGGGCGCTACATCGAGGGCATGGGCGCCAACCAGCCCGTGCACACGTGGGAGCTCCCCAGCGACTGACGCGGGCGCGCCCTGCGGCACAACCCAGCCCGCGTATGCCGTGTAGCGGCGTGACGGCATACGCAAGGGGGTGTCTTGCGGTGCGGGCGGCTCAGTCGGAGAGCAGGCGCCACGGCGAGAGGTTGAACATCCCGATGCAGCGGGTCGACCGGTGGTGCGTCAGCACGCTCATCGAGCCGGCGTCGAGGACGAGGTTCTGCCCGAACCTGGGGTCGAGCCCGAGGTAGGTGGCCGTGAGCACCCGCAGGGCGTGCCCGTGGCCGAAGAGGGCCACGTCGCCGTGCTCGAGGTCGGGCCACACCTTGTCGATGACCTGCTGCGCCCGCTCGGCCACCTGCTCGACGGTCTCGCCCGGGGTCTCGCCGGGCTTCACCCCGTCGACGAAGACCTCCCACGGGTGGCCGACCTCCGCGCTGATCTGCTTCGTCGTCACGCCCTCGTAGGCGCCGTAGTCCCACTCGCGCAGCAGTGGCTCCACCTCGAAGTCGCCGAGCCCGGCCAGCTCGGCGGTGCGCTTGGCGCGCTGCAGCGGGGAGACCAGCACCTTCTGGAAGCGGTGCTTGCGCAGCACGTCGGCCAGCTCGCGCGCGGCGGCCTCACCCTCGGGCAGGAGCGGCAGGTCGGTGGTGCCGGTGTGCTGACCGCTCAGCGACCACTCGGTCTCGCCGTGCCGGAAGAGGTAGATGTTGCCCGGGTAGATGCCGTCGGGGGAGGCCATGGCAGCCACAGTATCGGCGTGGCTCGCCGCTGCACCCTGCCTCTGGCGGTGACGCTCCGGCAGACTCGGGGCCATGCCCCTGCCGTTCCAGCTGCTCAACGTCTTCTCGATCGCCGGCGAGCCCTTCTCGGGCAACCCGCTCTGCGTCTTCCCCGACGCGCCGGGCCTGGGCGACGCCGACATGCTCGCCTGGGCTCGCCAGTTCAACCTCAGCGAGTCGACGTTCGTGCAGCGGCGCGGTGAGGGCGACCAGCGGGGCGAGGCCGACGTGCGGATCTTCACCCCCGGTCACGAGATGCCGTTCGCCGGCCACCCCACCCTGGGCACGGCCGAGGTGGTGGCCACACTCGCCGGTGGTCTCGACACCGTCCACCTCACCATGCCGGCCGGCCGCATCCCGGTCGTGAGGATCGACGGCGGCTGGCGCCTCAGCACCCAGCCCGCGCGCCTGCGGGAGGTGACGTCGTCGCTGGGAGAGCTCGCCCGAGCCCTGGGTGTCGTCGAGGCGCAGGTCGCCCACGGCGACGCGGCGTGGGTGGACGCCGGTGTCGAGCAGCTGGTCGTCCGCCTGGAGGACGTCGAGGCGCTGCGGGCCTGTGACCCGGTGGGCCACCTCATGCACGAGCACATGACCTCGCCTCCCCGCGCCCCGCACGTCTACGCGTGGGCCTGGACCGGGCCGACCACCGTCGAGGCCAGGCTCTTCTACACCCAGGGACAGGCGGTGCTCGAGGACCCGGCGACGGGGTCCGCGTGCGCCAACCTGGGCGGCTGGCTCGCCTCCCGCGGCGCGAGTGACGTCTCGGTGGTCGTCAGCCAGGGCAGCGCCGTCGGGCGGCCGTCCCGTCTGCTGCTCGACATCGACGCCGCCGGAGGAGTGCACGTCGGCGGTCGCGTCGACCTCGTCGGCAGCGGCACCTGCTCGGTCGGCAGCGAGGAGGCCTGACGTGCCGGTGTGGATCGGCTTCCTGCGCGCGGTGAACGTCGGCAAGCGGCAGGTGCGGATGGCCGCCCTTCGCGAGCTGCTCGAGGCGGAGGGCTACGAGGAGGTCGAGACCCACATCCAGAGCGGCAACCTCAAGGTCAGGTCGGCAACACGCAGCGCCGCCAAGGTCGAGGCGGACCTGAGGCGGGCCATCAGCGCGGAGTTCGGCTTCGACGTGCCGGTCGTGGTGCGCACGCCGGCACAGCTGCGCAAGCTCGCCGACGACGCCGAGGCGCTGGAGTCTCCCGTCGCGAAGGACGCCGGCCGCTACGTCACGTTCATGACCGGCGATCTCGACCCCAGAGGCGTCGAGGCGTTGCACGCCTGGGACGTCGAGACGGAGGGCGCCCGGGTCGTCGGCAGCGACATCGTCCTCTTCCTCGCGGCAGGGGTGCAGGGCGCCAGTCTCACCAACGCCCGCATCGAGAAGCTCACCGGCGCCGTCGGCACGGCCCGCAACATCACCGTGGTGCGGGCACTCGCCGACAAGTGGGGCGGCTGACTGTCGCTCAGAGGCGCGAGCGGCGCACGAGCTCGAAGCAGACGACGGCGGCGGCCGCCGACACGTTGAGCGACTCCACCCCGGCCGCCATGGGGATCGAGACCCACGTGTCGACGAGCGCGGCGACGTCGGGGGACAGCCCGGCGGTCTCGCTGCCGAGGACGAACGCGACCGGCTCGGGCAGGTGCGCGGAGAACAGGTCGTCGTCACCCCCCGCATCGAGACCCACGACGTGGAAGCCGGCCGCCTTGAGCGCCGCGACGGCTTCTGCGGCGGTGAAGGCCTTGAGGATCGGCGCACGGAACGCGACCCCCGCCGACGCCTTGACGACCAGCGGGTCGATCGAGGCCACGCCCCGGCGCGGCACGACGATGCCGTCGACGCCGGCGGCCGTTGCCGACCGGAGGATCATCCCGACGTTGGCGGGCGTCGTCACGCCGTCGAGCACCAGCACGGTGCGCAGCCGGGCGGCGCCGTCGGCGGCGAGGGGGGCAGCGAGGGGGGCAGCGAGGG
>JABFXB010000311.1 GCA_013361975.1 Dermatophilaceae bacterium | reverse complement strand
GCGGCGTCGGCGATGCCGGCCTCGACGATGCGCTGCGCCTCGCCGTAGAAGGGCCGCGCGACCCGGTTGACGATGAAGCCGGGCGTCGAGCTGCACCGCACCGGCGTCTTGCCCCAGGCCTCCATGAGTGCGGTCGCGTGCTCGACGTAGGCCTGGGCGGTGCGCTTGCCCTGCACCACCTCGACGAGGGCCATGACCGGCGGCGGGTTGAAGAAGTGCAGGCCGAGCACGCGTTCCGGGTCGGCGACGTCGTCGGCGATCGCGTCGATGTCGATGCTCGACGTGTTGGTCGCGAGGACCGTGGTCGACGGCTGGTTCTCGGCGAGCTCGGCGAAGATGCCCTGCTTGATCGCCAGGTTCTCCGGCACTGCCTCGATGACGAGGCCGCACTCGGGCAGCTCGTCGAGCGACTGGGCGGGTGTGATCCGGGCCAGCGCGGCCGATGCGTCGTCCTGGGAGAGCCGTCCCTTGTCGACGAGGCGGGTCAGCGCCGTACCGATCTTCTCGATGGCGGCGACCGCGGCGCCCTCGACGAGGTCGACGAGCGTGACGGGGTGGCCGGCCGTGGCAGCCACCTGGGCGATGCCGGCTCCCATCGCGCCCGCGCCGACGACGCCGACGGGGCCGAACGTCGACCCGACCGCGCCCTCGTCGCTGCGTGCTGCATCGGCCTCGGGGGTGTCCGTGTCCATGGTCGCCATCCTGCCCGGTCGCGGCGCCCGCGTGCTCATCGGGCGGTCCGTGACGGCGTACCGGCGGGGCTAGCATCGTTGCGTGACTGCACCGGCAACGACGCCCACCCACGCCCTGCTCGACGCGCACGCCGGGGTCCTCGACGAGATCCGTCAGGCCCTGACCACGCGTTCCTGGTACTCCCGCTACCCCGAGTCGCCCAGCCCACGCGTCTACGGCGAGGCCGCCGCCGCAGAGGGGGTGGCCGCGTACGAGGCACACCTCGGGCAGCCGTATGCCGCCCTGTCGAGCCAGCCGACCGATGGAACCTTCGTGGGCAGCGAGGTCTCCCCCTACGGTCCGACGCTCGGCGTGAGCTATCCGGCGCTCGACGTCGACGCCGCGATCGAGGCGGCGAAGGCCGCGATCCCTTCCTGGCGCGACGCCGGGCCGCAGGTGCGCGCCGCGGTGTGCGTCGAGATCGTCGACCGCATCAACAAGCGCAGCTTCGAGCTCGCCAACGCGGTGATGCATACCTCCGGACAGCCGTTCGTCATGTCGTTCCAGGCGGGCGGCCCGCACGCGCAGGACCGCGCCATCGAGGCCGTCGCCGCCGGGCTCGTCGAGCAGGAGCGCGTGCCGGCGTCGGTCGTCTGGGAGAAGCCCGGCCGCGACCGCGAGGGCAACCCGGCGCCGACGCGCATGCAGAAGGACTACCGCATCGTGCCCCGCGGCATCGCGCTCGTCATCGGCTGCAACACGTTCCCGACGTGGAACGCCTACCCGGGCATCTTCGCCTCGCTCGTCACGGGCAACCCGGTCGTCGTCAAGCCGCACCCGCGAGCCGTGCTGCCGCTCGCCATCTCGGTCGAGGTCGCCCGCGAGGTGCTCGTCGAGGCCGGCTTCGACGCGGCCCTCGTGCAGCTCGCCGCCGAGGCCGACGGCCAGGGACTCGCCAAGACGCTCGCCGAGCGCGACGACGTCGCGATCATCGACTACACGGGCGGCCCGACCTTCGGCGCGTGGCTCGAGGAGACGGCGGGCGCCCGCGGCGCCCTCGTCTACACCGAGAAGGCCGGCATCAACTCGATCGTCATCGACTCCACCGACAACCTCAAGGGGATGCTCGGCAACCTCGCCTTCAGCCTGACCCTCTACTCCGGCCAGATGTGCACGGCGCCGCAGAACCTCTACCTGCCGGCCGACGGCATCGACACCGACGAGGGGCACCTGTCCTTCGACGACTTCGGCGACAAGCTCGCCGGCGCGGTGGGCCGCCTGACCGGCGACGACGCCAAGGCGGTCGAGCTGCTCGGTGCGACCGTCAACGACCAGGTGCGCAGCAACGCCGACTCCCTCGCGCAGCTCGCCTCCGACGCCGAGGGCCGTGTCGTGCTCGACTCGCGACGCGTCACCCACCCGACGTATGCCGACGCGGTCGTTCGCGCCCCCGGTCTCGTCGCCCTCGACGTCGCCCGCGAGGACGTCTACACGCAGGAGTGCTTCGGTCCCGTCGGCTTCCTCATCCGGACGGCGTCGACCGACCAGTCGCTGGCGCAGCTCGCCGACACCGTGCACGAGCACGGCGCGATGACGGCCGCCGTCTACTCGACGAGCGACGACGTGCTCGACCAGGCTCGCGACGCCGCTGCCGCCGGCGGAGTCGCCCTGTCGGAGAACCTCACCGGCCAGATCTTCGTCAACCAGACGGCGGCGTTCTCCGACCTGCACGGCACCGGCGCCAACCCCGCGGCCAACGCGGCCTACACCGACGCCGCCTTCGTCGCGAACCGCTTCCGCGTCATCACCTCACGCCGGCACGTCTGAGGTCCCCGTGGTCCTCGCTACAGCGTCGCTTGGCCGAGATGCCCTGCAGCGCAGGGTGATTCGCACGCTCGTCGGGTCGCAGGTCCTCGGCGGCGTCGGCATGGCGTGTGGCATCGCCGTGGGTGCGCTCCTCGCCGAGGACCTCAGCGGCACCGAGGCGCTCGCCGGCGTCGGCACCACTGCGCAGGTCCTCGGCACGGCCCTCATCACCATCCCGGTCGCGAGGTCGACGGCCGCGCGGGGGCGCCGGGTGGGGTTGCGCTTCGGTCTCACCCTCGCGTTCGTCGGCGCGGCCGTGGTGCTCCTCGCCGCTGTGCTGCGCTCGTTCCCGCTGTTCGTCGTCGGGATGTTCCTCTTCGGTGGCGGCACCACCGCCAACAACCAGACGAGGTATGCCGCCGCCGACCTCGCGCTCCCCGCACACCGAGGCCGCGACCTGAGCATCGTCGTCTGGGCCACCACGATCGGTTCGGTGGCCGGCCCCAACCTCGTCGGACCCGGCAAGGCCGTGGCGCAGGCGCTCGGCGTCCCGGAGCTGTCGGGCGTCTTCGTGTTCTCGCTCGCGGGGTTCGTGCTGGCCTGGGTGGTCGTCGACCGGCTGCTGCGGCCCGACCCGCTCCTCACGGCGCGGGCGCTCGACGCCGAGACGCGCCGTGCCGACGGCGAGCGGCGCCGCGCCGAGGCGGTGGCCGCGAGTCCGGGCAGCGACGACGCGACCTCCGGGTCGATCGCCGACGCCCCGCAGCACGACGGCCCGAACCACGACGGATCGATGCGGCGTGGCTTCGCCGTGGTGCGGGCGAACCCCCGCGCGATGCAGGGGATGCTCGTCATGGCGCTCGGCCACCTCGTGATGGTGAGCGTCATGGTGATGACCCCGATCCACATGAAGCACGGCCACGCCGAGCTCGAGGTCATCGGCTTCGTCATCTCGATGCACATCATGGGGATGTTCGCGCTGTCGCCGCTCGTCGGCATGGCGGTCGACCGCTGGGGTGGACAGGTGGTGGCGACGGCGGGCGGTTCCGTGCTGGCCTTCGCCGCGGTGTTGGCCTCCCGGTCGCAGGCCGGATGGTCGGGGCTGCTGCTCGTCGCCCTGTTCCTGCTGGGTGTCGGCTGGTCGTGCACCCTCGTCTCCGGCTCGACCCTGCTCACCTCCGCGGTGTCGACCGACGAGCGGCCGGCCACCCAGGGACTCGCCGACGTGCTCATGGGGCTCGCGGGCGCCTTCGGCGGCGTCGCGGCCGGTGTCGTGGTGGGGACCGCGGGCTACGGCATGCTCGCCCTCGGCTCGGCGGCTGTCGGTGTCGTCATCCTCGTCATCGGGGCGGCTCGCGGCGCGAGATACCGAGGCGACGCGGACGCGCCGACGCCGGCCTGACTTCCCCTTCGGTCAGATGAACACGCTGAGCACGAAGCCGATGAGCGGGATCGTCCCCTGCGACAGGGCGGCGCGCAGGTAGCTCTTGCCGGTGGTGATGAGCACCGTCGCGGCCGCGACCATCGAGCCGGTCGAGAAGAGCATGAGGGTCTTGCCGACCTCGTGGGGGCCGGTCCACCAGAGCACGATGCCGAGTGCTGCGCC
>JABFXB010000377.1 GCA_013361975.1 Dermatophilaceae bacterium | reverse complement strand
ACGCCAGTCCTCGGGGAGGATGTGGTCGAGCACGTCGTCGACGGTGACCGCCCCGATGAGCCGGCCGTCGTCGTCGACGACGGGCAGGGACACCAGGTTGTAGGTGGCCAGGGTGCGCGTCACGGTCTCGAGCGACGCGCCGGCTGCGAGCGGCTCGATCTCCTTGTCGATGATCGACCCGACCGCGCCGTGCGGCGGCTCGCGCAGCAGGCGCTGGAAGTGCACGAGGCCGAGGTAGCGCCCGGTGGGCGCCTCGAGCGGCGGGCGGCAGACGTAGACCATCGAGGCCAGCGCGGGCGCAAGCTCCTCACGGCGCACCGTGGCGAGGGCCTCGGCGATCGTCGCCTCGGGACCGAGCACCACGGGCTCGGTGGTCATCATGCCGCCGGCGGTGTTCTCGTCGTAGGAGAGCAGCCGTCGCAGCGGGGCGGCCTCGTCGGGCTCCATGAGCTGGAGCAGCTGCTCGGCCTGCTCGGGTGGCAGGTCGGCGAGCAGGTCGGCGGCGTCGTCGGGCTCCATGGCCTCGAGCACGTCGGCGGCGCGCTCCGTGTCGAGACCGGCGATGATCTCGACCTGGTCGTCCTCGGGCAGCTCCTCGAGCACGTCGGCGAGGCGCTCGTCGTCGAGGGCGGCGGCCACCTCGGCGCGGCGCTTGGGGTTGAGGTCGTGGATGACCTCGGCGAGGTCGGCGACCTTGAGGTCGTCGTAGGTCTCGAGGAGGCGCTCGGCGCTCTGGGCGCCGGCCTGCTGGTGCAGCCCCACGACGTCGCGGATGTCGACGAGCATCGTCTTGCCCGAACGGCGACGGGTCAGGCGCGACATGGCCTTGGACGCGGGGGAGATGCCGATCGGGGCCTGACGGACGAAGACGCGGGTGCCGAGCCAGTCGCGACGGGGGCCCTGCTCGATGGCGATGTCCTCGACGAGGGCGTCCGCGAAGCCGGCCTCGACCGCGTCGGGAGTCGTGACGCGAACCGTGCGGTCGAACAGCTCGGCGGCGACGAGCACCTCGTTGACGCGCTGCTCGAAGCGGCGCATGTTGACGAGCCCGGTCGTGATGACGGCGCCGGCGTCGATGGACGTCACGCGGGTCATCGGCACGAACACCCGGCGGCGGCCCGGCACCTCGACGACGAGGCCGATGACGCGCGGCTCTGGGCGGTTGGCCGAGAACATCACCACGACGTCGCGCACCCGGCCGACCTGGTCGCCGAGCGGGTCGAAGACACTCAGTCCGGTCAGGCGTGCGACGAAGACTCGGGTGCTCGCACTCATGGGGCAAGGCTATGGGTTCAGCGGCCCCGTCGTCGGTCGCCACGACGCTGGCGCTTCTTGCGCAGCTTCGCCCGTTCCTTGGCAGCCTGACGGGCGGCCTTCCTCTCGCTACGCAGTCGCTGGCGCTCGGCGCGCTCCTCGCCGCGGCCACCCCAGTGCCACGGACGCCACGAGGTGGTCGTGGCAGCGGTGCGCGCGGGTGCCTCGCGGTGGTCGTGGGCGGCATACGCCCCCGGGGACTCGAGCGGGCTGTCGAAGGGGACCAGCGCCGTCACCGTGCACTCGGCGGCCCAGCGGGTGACCGAGTCGTCGACGGCGTTGAGGCGCGAGGCGCGCAGCAGCTCGGTGGCGCGTGCCCACTCGGGGGTGCCGGGCTCGAGCACGTGCACGTGGGCACGCACCGTGAGCAGGCGGCCGCCGGTGTCCTTGCTGCGCAGGATGAGTCGCACCTCCTTGGGGAGCCACGGCAGCGGCTGCTCGCCGGGCCCGCTGACCACGAGCGCGGCGCCGTCGTCCCACACGTGCCAGGCCGGCCAGGTGCGGTCGTCGGCGACCTCGATCCAGAGCAGGCCCGACTTCGCCATCGCTTCGTTCAGCAGCGCGGAGGCGTTGGCGGCCTGCGGCCCGGCCTGCTGCCCGGCCGGACGGTCGGTCGCGGGCTGCGTCGCGGGCTGGGCTGTCGACGGGGTCGCCGACGGGGTTGCCGGCGGGGTTGCTGGCTCGGTCGCTCGCTCGGTCACACCGCCACCATAGTGATGCCGGCCTCATCGGCGGCGGGCGTGACTGTCGTCATAACGCGGGTCCGGAACGCGTTGCTACGTTGACGCCCATGCGCAGCGCCAAGGACTTCTTCCGGCCGCTCGCGGTGGGGGCGCCGACGCCCCTGGCGCAGGTGCCCGCCCGCCCCTCCCGGGTCATCCACTTCTTCGACCCGAGCAACCCGAAGATGGCGGCCAAGGTGCCCGACCTCGTCGGCACCGTCGACGTGCTGCTCGGCAACCTCGAGGACGCCGTCAAGGCCGACCGCAAGGAGGCGGCGCGTGCAGGCCTGGTCGAGATCGCGAAGGCCACGGACTTCGGCGAGAACACCCAGCTGTGGACCCGCATCAACGCGCTCGACAGCCCGTGGGCGCTCGACGACCTCACGACGCTCGTCACCGAGATCGGCGACAAGCTCGACGTCGTCATGGTGCCGAAGGTGCAGGGCGCCGAGGACATCCACTACGTCGACCGGCTCCTCGCCCAGCTCGAGGCGAAAGCCGGCCTGACCCGTCCCATCCTCGTGCACGCGATCCTCGAGACGGCGCGGGGCATGGTCAACGTCGAGGAGATCTGCGGCGCCTCGCCACGGATGCAAGGCCTGTCGCTCGGCCCCGCCGACCTCGCCGCCGACCGCCGCATGAAGACGACGCGCGTGGGCGGTGGTCACCCCGGCTACCTCGTGCGCACCGACCCCGTCGACGGCGACGTCCGGGGCCACCGCACCACGGCGCAGCAGGACCTGTGGCACTACACGATCGCGCGCATGGTCGACGCCTGCGCGATGCACGGGATCTACCCGTACTACGGGCCGTTCGGCGACATCCAGGACGTCGTCGCGTGCGAGGACCAGTTCCGCAACGCGTTCCTGCTCGGCTGCGTCGGCACGTGGTCGCTGCACCCGGTGCAGATCGAGATCGCCAAGCGCGTCTTCAGCCCGTCGGCCGAGGACGTCGCGCACGCGCGCCGCGTCGTCGCCGCCATGGGCGACGGCACCGGCGCGGTCATGCTCGACGGGAAGATGGAGGACGACGCGAGCCTCAAGCAGTGCCTCGTCATCGTCGAGCTCGCCGAGCGCCTCTCGAAGACCGACCCCGCGCTCGCCGAGCTGTATGCCGCCGAGCCCGCCGCCCAGGAAGGCTGAGGACGTGCCCGACCAGACGGCATACGCCGACGGTGCCGACGCGTACCGTCCCCGACGCTCCGTCCTCTACATGCCGAGCTCCAACGAGCGCGCGCTCGAGAAGGCCAAGACGCTCCCCGTCGATGCGCTCATCCTCGACCTCGAAGACGCCGTCGCGCCCGACGCGAAGGAGGCGGCCCGCGAGAATGCTTGTGCTGCAGCGAAATCGGGGGAGTACGGCCGTCGCGAACTCACGATCCGGGTGAACGGTCTCGGCTCGCAGTGGCACGACGCCGACCTCGCCGCGGCGGCCGCGGCAGGCCCCGACGCGATCGTCGTGCCGAAGGTGAACTCCGCCGACGAGGTGCGCGCCCTCGTGGCGGCGATGGAGGCTGCCGGCGCGCCCGAGCACACGCGACTGTGGGCGATGGTCGAGACGCCCGTCGCGGTGCTGCACGCGGAGGAGATCGCCCGCGCCTCAAGGCGGCTCGCCTGCCTGGTGCTCGGCACCAACGACCTCTACAAGGAGCTCGGCGCGACCTTTGCGCCCGGCCGCGCGGCGATCTCGACGAGCCTGCAGCTCGCCCTGCTCGCGGCCCGCGCTGCCGGCGTCGCGATCGTCGACGGCGTCTTCAACGACGTCAAGGACACGGAGGGCTTCCTCGCCGAGGCGCGTCAGGGGCGCGAGCTCGGCTTCGACGGCAAGACGCTGATCCACCCGGGCCAGGTCGAGCCGGCCAACGAGGTCTTCGCACCGAGCGAGGCCCAGGTCGACGATGCCCGCGCCGTCATTGCGGCCTTCGAGCAGGCGCAGGCCGAGGGGCGCGGCGTCGCGACCCTCAACGGGCGGCTCATCGAGAACCTCCACGTCGACACGGCGCAGAAGGTGATCGCCACGGCCGAGGCCATCGCAGCCCTGCGCTGACCGCGCCCCGGC
>JABFXB010000220.1 GCA_013361975.1 Dermatophilaceae bacterium | reverse complement strand
GACCAGATGCGCGTCTACATCCCGTACGGCCAGGAGTGGTACGGCTACCTCATGCGCCGCATGGCCGAGAAGCCCGCCAACGTCATGTTCTTCCTGCGCGGCGTCGCGACCAAGGGCTGAGAGGGGCACGCGATGACGACGACGGCCATCTTCGGCGCCGGGGTCATGGGCGAGACGCTCGTCTCCGGCCTCATCCGCTCCGGACGCACGCCGGGCGACCTCGTCGTCACCGGCCGCACCCCCGACAAGGTCAACGCGCTCGCCGAGCGCCATGGCGTACGCGTGCTGCCGAACACCGAGGCCGCCGACGTCGCCGACACCCTCGTGCTGTGCGTCAAGCCGCAGGACATGGCCGGGCTGCTCGAGGAGATCCGTGAGCACGTGGCCCCCGGCAACGTCGTCGTCTCGCTCGCGGCCGGCATCACGACCGAGTACCTCGAGTCGCGACTGCCCGAGGGCACCTCCGTCGTGCGCGTCATGCCGAACACGCCGGCGCTCGTCGACGAGGGGATGGCGGGCATCGCGCCGGGCAGCCACTGCACCGACGACCACCTCGCCGAGGCCGAGGCGCTGCTCAGCTCGTGCGGGCGGGTGGTGCGGCTGGCCGAGAAGCACCTCGACGCGGTCACCGCGATCTCCGGCTCCGGGCCGGCATACATCTTCTACGTCGTCGAGGCGATGATCGAGGCCGGCGTCGTGCTCGGCCTGCCGCGCGCGACCTCGACCGATCTCGTGGTCCAGACCCTCTACGGCGCGGCCACGATGCTGCGCGAGACGCACGAGCACCCGACGGTGCTGCGTGAGCAGGTCAGCTCGCCGGGCGGCACTACCGTCGCCGCGCTGCGTCAGCTCGACGACCACAAGGTGCGCGCCGCCTTCGTCACCGCCATGGAGGCAGCGGCGGCCCGCTCGAAGCAGCTGGCGTCCGGGCAGGCCTGAGAGCACTGTGGGGTGATGGACCACCGACCTCGGCCCCCCATGCACCTGCACACGGTGACGCCCGACGACTGGGAGTCGCACCGCGACGTGCGGCTCGCGATGTTGGGGGACGCTCCTGACGCCTTCTGGTTCACCTACGCCGACGAGGCCGTCTACGACGAGGCGGACTGGCGCGAGCGGATCGAAGGAGCCTGGCTGGTGCAGGCGCGCGATGCCGACGGCATCATCGGCAGCGCTGGTCTCGGTTCCCACTGGGAGCCCGAACGGGCAACCACCGCAACGCTCTTCGGCATGTACGTGGCACCTCGTGCGCGCGGGCGGGGCGTGGGCGAGGCGCTGGTCCGGGCGGTGCTCGACGAGGCGCGGCGGCTGGGCAAGTCCGAGGTCGTGCTCGAGGTGACCAGCTCGAACGCAGCCGCCGAGGCGCTCTACACCCGCTGCGGGTTCGAGCGCACCGGGGCCGTCCACCAACACCCTCGACGACCTGACCTCTCCGAGATGGAGATGGTCCACAGGTTCTGACCGTCGCTGGCCGCCAGCGCTGTTCGTCGCCGACCCGGGAGTCTCCGAACGTTCACCGACCCGCGGGTGCGTTCGCGTGGTGGGTCGTGCCATGGTGGACCCCATGACCGACATCACCGTGCGTCCCCTCGGCGAGGACGACTGGGAGGACTACCGCTCCGTCCGGCTCTCCGCCCTGCGCGAGTCGCCCGAGGCGTTCGTCGCGACCGCCGACGAGGAGGAGGCCTACGACGAGGCCTTCTGGCGCGAACGCATGCAGCGGTCGGCGCGCCTCGTCGCCGAGAGCGGCGGGAACGCCGTGGGCGTGGTCAGCGTCGGCACGGCCAAGGCCACCGAAGGCTCGGCAGGAGAGCTCTTCGGCCTCTGGGTGCGCCCCGAGGCCCGCGGCCTCGGGGTGGCGACGCGCCTCGTCAAGCACGGCGCCGCCCTCGCGGCCAAGCGCGGCAACTCGCACCTCGTCTACTGGGTCGGCACCGACAACGGGCGCGCGGTGGCCTTCGCGAGCGGCATGGGATTCCGTCCCACCGACTACCGCCGGCCGATGGGCGTCGTCAGCGAGGAGGACGGCGACGAGGAGGTCGCGATGGTGCTGCCCCTCGGCGACGACCCGGGCCCCCAGCCGCACCTCTGACATCCCGCTGCACGACGCAGCGAAGACGACCGAACCCACCCGCCCGTATGCCGTGAGGTGGGTTCGCTCGTGTGGCAGACGGTTCCGGTCAGGGACGTGCAGCGAACCGCTCGATGAGCTCGGTGGGGCCGCTCACGATGAGCATGTGGTGCGCCGAGATCTTCGTCTGCGGGACGGCATACGTGAAGTCCTCGCCGGGCGCCTTGACGCCGACGATGGTGACGCCGTACTTGCGGCGCACCTGGCTCTGCTCGAGCGTGAAGCCGATGGTCTCGCTCGGCGGCTTGAGCTTGACGATCGCGAAGCCGTCGTCGAACTCGATGTAGTCGAGCATCTTGCCGTTGACGAGGTGGGCGACCCGGCGCCCGGAGTCCGCCTCGGGGGAGATGACGTGGTGCACACCGATGCGGTCGAGGATGCGCTTGTGCTCGGGCGACATCGCCTTGGCCCAGATCGAGGGCACCCCGGCGTCGACGAGGTTGGCGGCGGCCAGCACCGACGACTCCACCGACGACCCGATGCCGACGATGGCGATCTTGGGCTCGGCGTCGCGGATCATGTCGAGACCCGACGCGTGCGACAGGTCGGCGTGCACGACCTTCGCCACCTTGTTGACGTAGCTCTCGGCGATCGCGTTGTCGCGCTCGACGGCGATGACCCGGTGCCCGAGCCGGGTCAGCTCGAGCGCCACGGCAGAGCCGAAGCGTCCCAGCCCGATGACGATCACGTCGTCGTCGAAGAGCCGGTTGCGGGCCATGGGTTGTACCTCCGTCGTCGGTGGCGCGTTTCCGCGATAGCGTCTCAATCATGCCAACTCAGGCCAGGGTCGTCTGGGACTCGTCCTTCACGAGGTACAACTTCGGCCCCACGCACCCGATGGCACCGGTGCGTCTCGACCTGACGGCACGGCTCTGCGACGCACTCGGCGTCTTCGACGTCGACGGGGTCGAGGTCGTCGGCGCCGACGAGGCCCCCGACGAGCTGCTGGCCACGATCCACGACGCCGACTACCTCGCCGCGGTCAAAGCCGCGTCGGCCGACCCCCGATCGGCCGACGAGGCGTACGGCCTCGGCACCGACGACGACCCCGCGTTCGAGGGCATGCACGAGGCGAGCTCGCGGGTCGTGCAGGGCACCGTCGACAGCTGCCGCGCAGTCTGGGAGGGCGCCGCCGCCCACGCCGTGAACTTCACCGGCGGCCTGCACCACGCCATGCGAGGATCCGCCAGCGGCTTCTGCGTCTACAACGACATCGCGGTCGGCATCCAGTGGCTGCTCGACCACGGCGCCGAGCGGGTCGCGTACGTCGACGTCGACGTCCACCACGGCGACGGCGTCGAGCGCATCTTCTGGGACGACCCTCGGGTGCTGACGATCTCGGTGCACGAGACCGGCCGCGCGCTCTTCCCGGGCACCGGGTGGCCGGGCGACGTCGGCGGAAAGGCCGCGGAGGGCACCGCCGTCAACGTCGCACTGCCCCCCGGCCTCTCGGACGCCGGATGGTTGCGCGCGCTGCACGCGGTGGCAGACCCCGTCGTCCGCGCCTTCAAGCCCGACGTGCTCGTCACCCAGCACGGCTGCGACACCCACACCGAGGACCCGCTCGCGCACTTCGCCGTCACGGTCGACGCCCAACGCGCCGCCGCCGACGCCATGCACCGGCTCGCCCACGAGGTCTGCGACGGCCGCTGGGTCGCCCTCGGAGGCGGCGGCTACGAGGTCGTCGCCGTCGTGCCCCGCACGTGGACCCACCTCACGGCCATCGCCGCCCACGCCCCGATCAAGACGTCCGTCGAGGTGCCCGAGGACTGGCGCTCGCACGTCGAGCACGTCTTCGGCCGCCCGGGCCCACGGCGCATGGGCGACCTCACCGCCGAGGACGGGCCCCTCTGGTGGCGGTCGTGGGAGATGGGCTACGACCCGGGCAGCGAGGTCGACCGCGCGATCATGGCCACGCGTACGGCCGTCTTCCCGCTCCACGGCCTCGACATCCACTTTGACTGA
>JABFXB010000211.1 GCA_013361975.1 Dermatophilaceae bacterium | reverse complement strand
ACCGACAGCCCTGTCCCGGCAGCCGGCTCGGGATCGTCGCCGTGGGGTCGCAGCTGGGCCCGTCGCGACGAGACCCTCTCGTCGGCAAGCGCATCCGTGGCGGCGGTCGCTGGATCGTCCTCAGCACCAGACGGTCCCGACCAGACCGAATCGGAATCTGCTGCTCGGCAAGAAGATCCGCCGGTAACGCCTGCCGCTTCACGGCCCGCCCCAGCTGCCGAGAACCCGGCGCCGACCCCCACGACCGCCGCGCCCGCCCTGCGCCCGTGGGGGTCCGTCAGTCCGGCCGTTCCCGTCCGCGCGGAGGTCGTCCCGCCGGCAGCCCAGCGCGACGTCGACTCGACCTGGGCCGCGCGCCCCGTCCCGGAAGCTGACCGGGCGGCGACCCGGGCGCCCGTGCGCGACGAGGGCGTCACGCCCGAACCGATCCCCTCGCCCGCTCCGCCCGCCCCCCACGGCCTCGCAGCCGGCGGCGAAGCGGAGGACGACGCCGACGCGGTGGCAGCGCCGAGCTACGACTACCTGTTCGGACACACGACCGCGGCCGACGAGCACCGCAAGGTCCTGGCGCAGCTGACCCAGCCGGCCGACGACGACGGCACGCTCGAGGACGACCACGACGACGACCAGGTGCTCTCCGTCCCCGCCGTCGCCGACGCCTCGAGCGCTGCGGTCACGAACGCCGCACCCGCCCCCGAGGTGCCCGAGCGCCCGATCCCGTCGGCCCCGGAGGTTCCCGAGGGCGGCCTCATCTCGTCGGTGCCGTGGGCCACCCCGTCGTCTGCCCCGGCGCCCGAGCCGGGGGCCGAGGTGCCGACGTTCTCCGGCCGGCACACGCCGCCGGCCGCCCCCAGCCTGCTGCCGCCGGTGCACACGCCACCCCCGGCCGCACGCGCCCCGGAGGCCACCCCGGTCCTGCGCACACCGCCGACCGTCCCGATCACGACGACCGCGCCGACGCAGCCGTCCGCTCCGGCGTCGGCGCCGTCGGCGCCACAGCCGCTGCCCGCAGTCGAGCCTTCGGTCGACGTGCCCCTCGCCCCCGATGCGTCCGACGACGAGGCCGAGCTGACCGTCGACCGCAGCGCCCTGCTCGAGGCGCGCAACGCCGCGCAGAACCAGAGCTTCTCCGGTCCGAGCGTCCTCGCCGTGCTCTGCTCGGCCGGCCACCCGACCCCGCCGCACAGCGACCGGTGCCGGGTCTGCGGCTCGAGCATCCCTCCGCAGGAGCCGTTCACCATGCCTCGGCCGCCGCTCGGCGTGCTGCGGCTCTCGACCGGTGACGTCGTGACCCTCGACCGCAGCGTCCTTCTCGGGCGAGCCCCGAAGCCCGGCGAGGGACTCACGGCCCACGACCGGCCCCACGTCGTCAAGGTGCCGAGTCCCGAGCGCGACGTCTCACGCAACCACGTCGAGGTGATCCTCGAGGGCTGGCACGTGCTCATCCGCGACCTGGCCACGACGAACGGCACCACCGTCACCCTGCCCGGCGACACACCGGTGCGGCTGCGGGCCAACGACCAGCAGGTCCTCGAGCCGGGCTCGCTCGTGTCGATGGCCGACGAGGTCTCCTTCACCTTCGAGGCGGCGCCGTGAGCCGGAAGGGCGCACCGCCGAAGATCCCCGGCCTCGTGTTCGTGCAGCCGCTCGGCTCGGGCGGCTATGCAGACGTCTTCCTCTACGAGCAGCAGAGCCCCCGGATGCCGGTGGCCGTGAAGGTGCTCAAGTCCGAGGGGCTCACCGACGCGCTGCGGCAGCAGTTCGTCGAGGAGGCCGACACCATGGCCGCCCTCGGTGACCACCCGTACATCGTCCAGGTCTTCCGTTCCGGCACCTCCGACGACGGCCGCCCCTACCTGGTCATGAAGTACTACCCGCCACCCAACCTCGCGATGCGGGCGCGGGCGGAGCGGTTCTCGGTCGAGGACGTCCTGCGCACCGGCATCCAGCTCGCCAGTGCGGTCGAGACGGCGCACCGTGCCCACATCACCCACCGCGACATCAAGCCGGCCAACGTGCTCATCAGTGCCTACGGCGCCCCCGGCCTCACCGACTTCGGCATCGCGGGTCGCGGTGCGCGTGACGGTGACGTCGAGGCCGAGACCACCGACGACGTCGGCGTCTCCGTGCCGTGGGCCCCGCCCGAGGTCCTCTACGGGCAGAGCAACGGCGACGAGCGTTCCGACGTCTACTCGCTCGCGGCCACGTTGTGGCAGCTGCTCGTCGGACGCTCGCCATTCGAGGTGCCCGGGGGCGACAACTCCGCGTACGCGTTGATGCCTCGCATCCGCAGCACGGCGCCGCCGCGCACCGGCCGCCAGGACGTGCCGGCCGGGCTCGAGCGCCTGCTGGCGCAGGCGATGGCCAAGGACCCGGCGCACCGGCCCGCGTCGGCCCTCGAGTTCGCCCGCGCGCTGCAGGCCGTGGAGCAGCAGCAGCGTCTCGCGCGCACGCCGATCGTCGTGCTCGACGAGCAGGGCCACACGACCCTCGTGAGCCAGACCCAGGGCTCGCCCACGGGACGCGGCGGCGACGAGGACGACCGCACCCGCATCAAGGCCCCGCAGACCGTCGTCGCGCAACCCGCTGCGCCGTCGGGGCCGTCACCCGCGCCGTCCGTGCTCGACGACGAGACCCGGCGCCGCTCCGACGCCGGCGGGCAGCGATGGTCACCGGCTCCCCTCCCGAGCCCCACGCGTACGTCGGCGGCTGCGCCGGTGCGCGCGGCTGCGGTGACCGAACTGGTCTCGAGCCCCACGGCGCCGTTGGGCCACGACACCTCCGACGAGGCGACCGTGCGCCGCGCCGCGAGCACGATTGGCACGCAGGCAGATCCGGCAGTCGGGCCTCCATCCGCCTCGCCCCTGGCGAGGCCCGGTGTGCTGTGGGGCCTCGTGGCCGGCGTCGTGCTGCTGCTCGGAGCCGTCGTCTTCCTCGTGACGCGTCCGGGAGCCGACGCGCCCGTCACCACGCCGACCCCGAGCACGACGGTGTCGATGCCGGGCGACGACAGCGCGATCGGCGACGGTGTCTTCGACCAGCCGGTCGTCGACGCGAGCAGCGAGGCGGGCAGCGTGACGTTCACGTGGACCTATCCCAACCGGTCCCGGAAGGACACCTACCGCGTGTCCTATGGAGCGACCGCCTCCGACGCCGGGAACCCGAAGCGCGCCCGCGCCGTCTCGGTCACGGTGCCCCGCTACACGGTCAAGGCGCCGAAGGGCACGAAGGTGTGCGCGACCGTCGTCGTCGTGCGGTCCGGACAGGGCTCCCCGGGGGCTCAGCCCCAGTGTGAGACCGCGAGGTGAGCGTCCGCCCGTGAGTACGCAGGCGGGTGGACACCCGCGGGACGAAACGGCAACCTCGACCCAGACATCAGCAAACCACCACAGACTTCCGTAACGTTGCACGGCCGGACTCGTTGACCGCGAGTGCCGGCACGGGTGCGCCTCGACAGGGATTAGGGGACCTGATCGTGATCCACAGCAAGGTGAGCGTCGTGTTCTGCGGCGAGGAGTACTCCGTGTCGCCCGACACCGGCCTCACCATCGGTCGCACCGGTGACGTCGAGGTGGACGACAACCCCTACCTGCACCGCACGTTCCTCGTCGTCTCGTTCGAGAACGGCTTCTGGTGGCTCGGCAACACCGGCTCGACCCTCACCGCCACGGTCGCCGACGAGCAGGGGCTCTTCCAGGCCTGGCTCAACCCCGGCGCGAAGATCCCGCTCGCGATGCGCAAGCTCATCGTCTGGTTCACCGCCGGCCCCACCACCTACGACTTCGAGATCCACGTCGCGAGCCCGGCGTTCAAGTCCGTGACGGCCGAGCCGGCCACCGACGCGGCCGACGGCGACGAGGTCGGCGCTGCGACGGTCGGCCGGGTCTCGCTGACCCCCGACCAGAAGCTGCTCATCGTGGCGCTCTGCGAGCCGTTCCTCCGCCGACGCGAGGCCGGCACGAACCAGATCCCCTCCTCGGCGGCAGCGGCAGCGCGCCTCGGGTGGACCATCACCCGCTTCAACCGCAAGCTCGACAACGTCTGCCAGAAGCTGGCCGACGCCGGCACGCGCGGCCTGCACGGTGGAGTCGGCAAGCTCGCCACCAACCGCAAG
>JABFXB010000095.1 GCA_013361975.1 Dermatophilaceae bacterium | reverse complement strand
GAGCCTGACGACCTCGTAGCCGAGGGTTCGGATGCGGTCCTCCCGCTTCTTCTCGGCGAAGACGACCTCGCGGTCGGCGTACTTCACCCGCCCGTCGAACTCCACCACGACGCGTGTGCCCTCGACGAGGAAGTCGACGCGGTAGGGGCGCCCGTGCAGAGAGTGCTCCTCGGTGCCCGGAACCTCGAACTGGGGAACCAGCCGGTGCCCGAGCTGGTGCAGCAGCCAGGCGGTCAGCGTCTCGCCGGGTGACTCATGAAGCGGCTCGAGCAGGCCGACGACCGCGCGGGCGGCCACGATCCCGCGGTGTCCGGCCAGAACCTCGCTCGCCGCAGCGATCTGCTCGCGCGACGTGAGGCCGGCGTGCAGGGCGGCATCGCCGGCGACGAGGAGCGCGCGACGACTGCGCAGGCCCGCTTGGACGACGGCAACTGCGGGGTGCACACAACGCTGGGGAGCCAGGCCCGTGCCGAGTCCGGGCGGCACCGAGTGCAGGCGTGCCCACGGGCCCAGGTGCGCGGGCTCCTCCGGATCGAGCCACATCAGGTCTGTCCTGCGGCGGTTCTCGCCGAAGGTCGGAAGGCCCAGCCGCAGCAGGGCGGCGTCGTGGCTGAGGACGGCGCGGCCGGCATACTCCTGCTCTGCCGCGGCGACGAGCAGTCGCCACCGGTCGTGGGCGTCGCCCGGCGTGCGCAACGCGTACCACCCTGGCCTCAGTCGGGCGCAGCGGCCCGCCCTGACGAGACGGCGCAGGGCTCCCGTGTCGATGCCGACTGCGGCAGCCCGTGCGGCGGGGAAGACGTCGTCGACGGCGATGGGGGTCAGGTCCATCCGGACATGGTGGTGGCTGTGGTGGTGTCGGCGCAGAGGACCTGTGGACAACCCGAGACGACGCCCTCGCTCCGCTGCCGTCGGCGTGGCCGAGTGCCCTGAAACAGGTCGACTCCCACGGTATGCCGTGGGAGTCGACCCGTTGGAGAGCAGTGGCGCCCGCAGGGAGCAGTCAGCGGCCGCTGAGCATCTCAGGGCTGTCCTCGAGGCCCGACTCCGGCTCGCCCGTGGCGAGCTTGCTGTTGTGGCGGGAGTAGGCGAAGTAGATGAGGAACCCGATGGCCATCCACACGATGAACCGGATCCACGTCTCGATCGACAGGTTGAGGATGAGGTAGAAGCACAGCAGCGCCGACAGCCACGGCACGACGGGGCTGCCCGGCACCTTGAAGGAGCGCTTCAGGTCGGGGCGGCGCTTGCGCAGGATCGGGATCGCGATCGACACGAGCATGAAGGCGGTCAGCGTGCCGATGTTGACCATCTCCTCCAGCTTGCCGATCGGGGTCAGCGCGGCGATGAGCGCGACGACCGTGCCGATGATGAGCGTGAGCTTCACCGGGGTGCCGGTGCGCTCGTTGGTCACACCGAGGCCGCTCGGGATGAGGCGGTCACGGCTCATCGCGAACGTCACGCGGGTCGCGCCGATGAGCAGCGTCATCACGACCGTCGTGAGGCCGGCGACGGCACCGGCCGAGATCAACGTGGCGTAGCCGTCCTTGCCGACCGCGGTGAACGCCGAGGCCAGCGCGGCGTCGGGGTCGATCTTGTCGTACTTGACCATGCCGGTGATGACGAGCGAGACCGCCATGTAGAGCACGGTGCAGATGACGAGCGAGCCGATGATGCCGATGGGCAGGTCGCGCTGCGGGTTCTTGGCCTCCTCGGCGGTGGTCGCGACGACGTCGAAGCCGATGTAGGCGAAGAAGACGACCGCGGCGCCGCTCATGATGCCGAGCACCCCGAAGGTCACTGGTTCGACCCCGGTGATGGCCTGGAAGAGCGGGGTCGTCAGGCCGGATGCCGCCTTGCCCGCCTGCGACGGCGGGATGAACGGGGTCCAGTTGTTGCGGTTGATGAAGCCGATGCCGGCGAAGATGACGAACAGGACGATGAAGAGCTTGATCGCGACGAGCACCAGGTTGACGCGGAGCGACTCCTTGATGCCGATGGCGACCAGAGCGGTCAGCAGGGCGATGAGGATGAACGCCGGAAGGTCGAAGTGCGAGCCGGGGGCGAGGCTCTCCGGCCAGGCGATGCCGAGCTGGTCGAGCAGCTTCACGAGGTAGGTCGACCACCCCTGGGCCACGACGCTTGCACCGAGCATGAGCTCGAGGAGCAGGTCCCAGCCGATGATCCAGGCGATCAGCTCGCCGAGGGTCGCGTAGGAGAAGGTGTAGGCCGAGCCGGAGATCGGCACGGTCGAGGCGAACTCCGCGTAGCAGAGCGCGGCGAGACCACAGACGATGGCGCCCACGACGAACGAGAGCGCGATGGCGGGTCCGGCGTAGTCCTTGGCGGCCCGGCCGGTCAGCGTGAAGATACCGGCGCCGATGATGACGCCGACACCGAAGACCGTGAGGTCGAGGGCTGAGAGGCGCCGTTTGAGGTGGTGGTCGGATTCGTCGGCCGAGGCCATCGAGGCCTCGATCGACTTCGTGCGAAAGACACTCATGCGTTCCTCCGGGCGGGTCGGCGCTGACTGACGGATCAACCCAAACTAGCGGGGCCCGGCAGCGACCTGCGACCCCCCTGTCGTCACGTGTCTGACTGCGGCCAGATGGGGCCGGTGTCGGCTCCCCGGCGGCGTCGCTTGATGTCATTGCTCTCGTAGACGGTCTCGGAGCGATTCGACGGACGCTGGATCGGCACCGCCCGCGAGTAGGAGTCGAGGCGGTCCTGGATCGGGTTGTGGGTGCGGTGCACGTCGGGGAAGCCCGAGCCGCTCGGCGTGATCGGGCTCGACGGAGGCGTAGGGCTGCCGGGGCCGGCCGTGTCGCCGGGGAGCTCGTCGTCGAGGTCCTGGAAGTCCTCGTCTCCGCTGGGCGGGACGATGTGGAAGATCTCCGCGCAGATGTCGCGGTAGGTCTGGTCGGGGTCGGGCACCCACTTGACCTCACGCAGCGCCTGGTCCTGGCCGGCGCTCTCGAGGACGAATTTGCCGTAGCCGAGGAACTGGCCCGGGATGGAGCGGACATAGCTCATGTCGGTGACCTTGAGCAGCGGCATCATCGCGACCTTGTGGGTGATGAGCCCGTAGCGCAGCAGCAGCCGCTTGTCGGTCGCGACGAACCAGCTGTGGTGCCAGTCGAGGATGCACCACAGCAGCCGGGCGAAGAGGACGAAGAAGAGCCACCAGAAGACCGTGCCGAGGGCCTGGGTCGACTTCGTGACGTTGGAGTCGACCCACACCGCCGCGACGAAGCCGAGGAACGTCGTCACCGCGGGCTCGGCCAGCTTGGCCCAGTGCGCCCGAACCGCGGTCACGAGGTTCTCGCCGGGGAGCAGGATCGGCGCCAGCCCCGCCGGGACGCCCGTGCTCCGTCGCGCTGCCATGGCCTCAGTCTGCTCGCATCACCGGTTCAGCAGTGAGCTGAAGAACCGCAGGATGGCGTTGAAGCCGTCGACCAGCACGCCCCAGATGTTGCTGACGATGTCGGCAGCCTTGTCAGGGGAGGTGAAGACGGCATACACGAAGAACGCCAGGATGATGATCAGGATGACCTTCTTGGCCTTGGGGCCCATGGTGTGTCGCTCCTTGGAGGGAAGGTGGCGCAGGCTGCCCTGACAGCCCCACGGCACAGGGGTGGGACCAGTGTGCCGCACGTGGCAGGTGGGGTGCCGGATGGCCTCGCGCCGCGCGTGTCCGCGGCTATCCTCCTCGGGTGTCGCGATCGCCAGCGTATGCCGCCGAGCTGCGAGCCGCGCTGGCGCGCGCCGTGAGCGGGGTCAGTGAGCGCGACCTGGCCCGCACGACCGAGGCGCTGGTCTCCCGCTACCGCTCGGTGGCGCCGGCCCCGACGCCGATCCTCGCGTCGCAGGTGCATGTCGCCGCCTACGCGGCCTACCGGATGCCGGCGACCCACGCGGCCCTCGCCCGCGTGCTCGGCGACCTCGCCGACCGTGGCCTGAGGCCGCGGTCGCTGCTCGACCTCGGCGGCGGCACCGGCGCGGCGGCGTGGGCGGCCGCCGGGGCCTTCGAGTCGCTCGAGTCGGTGACCGTGCTCGACCAGGTCGACGACGCCCTGGCCCTCGGTCGTGAGCTCGAGCGCGAGGCGCCGTCCGAGGTGCTG
>JABFXB010000530.1 GCA_013361975.1 Dermatophilaceae bacterium | reverse complement strand
CTCGGCGTCTCGACGGTGGCCGTCGGCACCTACGCCGAGCTGCCCGAGGCGCTCGCGGCCTACGGCGGCGACGTGCTCGTCATGGAGCCCTACCGCGCCACGATCCACGGTGACGTTCCCGACCTCGCCAACCGACGCGCGGTGCACACGGTGACCACGCACACCGACCTCGACGACCTGCGCGGCGCCTCGCCCGAGGCCCGGGTCGTCGTCGAGGGGCTCACCTCGATGAACCGGTTCGGCACCCCCGCGACCGAGGTGGCCGAGCTCGCGGGAGCCGCCGACGCGGTCGGGGTGACGCTGCACCTGCCCCTCGGCACCGGGCACGTCGACGAGATCACCCGCTTCATCGCGGCCGTGCCTGGAGTGCAGTCGTGGTTCGTCTCACACGTCTCCTCTGCCGAGCTGGCCACCCTCGCCGCCCGCCACCCGGAGCACGAGTTCCGGCCCCGCATCGGCACCGACCTCTGGTACGCCGACAAGGGGTCCTACGAGGTGCGCGCGCACGTGCTCGACGTCCGGCCCGTGACCAAGGGGACCCGCGTCGGCTATCGCCAGCGCCCCCTGCCGGCCGGCCACGTCGTGGTCGTCAGCGGCGGCACGTCGCACGGTGTCGCGATGGAGAGCCCGTCGTCGGCCGCGACGCCACGGTCGCGGGCCATCGCCGTTGCCGAGGGGGTGCTGGAGGCGGCTCACCTGGTGCGATCGCCGTTCACCGTCTCGGGCGTCATGCCGCGCTTCGCGGAGCCGCCGCACATGCAGTGCAGCCTGCTGTCGCTGCCCGCCGGAGTCATGCCACCCCGCGTGGGCGACGAGGTGACGGTGCGGATGCGCCTGACCACCACGACGCCCGACGCCGTCGTCGTCTCCTGAGGCCGGTCGTGACGGCGCCCGCCCGACGCGGCCTGCTCCACCCGGAGGGGCGGGCGCTGGTCCTCGCCGGTGCGGGAGCCGCCGGGAACGCCTGGGAGCTCGGTCTCGTCGCCGGTCTCGCCGAGGGTGGCGTCGACGTGACCCGGGCAGAGCTCGTCATCGGCACGTCGGCGGGCTCGACCGTGGCCGCCCAGATCACGAGCGGCACCTCGCCCGACGATCTGTATGCCGCCGCGGCCGCGGAGCTGCCCCCGCACGCGGGCGCTGCGCGTCGTGAGAGGCCGCCCGGGTCGCCCGGCGCACCCGGGACGCGGCGCGGTCTGACGGTCTCGGGCCCGAGCTACCTCGAGTGGTCCGACGCCATCATCGCGTCGGCCTCCGACCCGGCCGACCTGCGCCGGCGGCTGGGCGCCGCAGCCCTCGAGCTGGCTTCCACTGCCGGCCCCGATCCCTCGCGCTGGCGCGACGTCGTCGCCTCGCGCCTGCCGAGCCACGAGTGGCCGTCGCAGGACGTCCGCATCGTCGCCGTCGACGCCCGAACCGGTGAACCCGTCGTGTTCGACCGCAGCAGCGGCGTCGACCTCGTCGACGCCGTCGCCGCCAGCACCTCTGCCATGAAGCCGTACCCGATCGGCGAGAAGCGCTACCTCAACGGTGGCTACCGACGAAGCGAAAACGCTGACCTGGCAAACGGATTCGGGCGCGTACTCGTGATGTCACCCTTCAGCGGGCGCTCGCGCATGCCGTCCGGCTGGGGCATGGACCTCGCGACCCAGGTCGCCGAGCTGCGCGCCGCCGGAAGCACCGTCGAGACCGTGTTCCCCGACGACCGGTCCGGTGACGTGTTCGACGCCAACGCCCTGGACCCCGCGACGCGCCCGCAGGCCGCGCGTGGAGGCCACGCCCAGGGCCTGGAGCTCGCCGAGCACGTCGGCCACTTCTGGGCATGACGCACGGGTCCCGACGGCATACGGGCTCGGTGACGGCGCGGTCGGCCCCGGTGCGCGGTCAGGACAGCGGCAGCAGGGCGTGGCAGGCCTCGACACCGTGGAGCTCGACGTCGTCCCGTCGGCCCTGCTCCCAGACCTCTCGCGTGAGGCGCCACCGGTTGAGCAGGGCAGGTCGATCCTGCCGCGTCGCCCACTCGGACCCATTCGGCTCGTAGCCGAGCCCGCGCGAGACCGCGTTCGAGCCGGCGTTGTCGACGAAGGCGTCGCTGGCGGCCTCCTTCGCCTCGAGGCCGGCGAACGCGAGATGCAGGACGGCTTCGCGCATCTCCCGGCCGAGGCCACGGCCGCGCAGGTCGGCAGACAGCCACGAGAAGGTCGTGACGGTTCCGAGGGTGGCGAAGTCGACCCCGGTCAGGGTCTGCTCCCCGACCGGCCGGCCGTCGACCATGACGACGAAGTAGAGGCGCCAGGCTTCGGGCTCGACCCGGCCCCGACTTCGCCAGACAGCCCTGAGCCACTTGGCGACCCGCAGGTCGGGGTCCTTCTCGTAGAACGACATCGGGTCGTCGTACGGCGGCGGGTCGGCGTGCGTCTTGCCGTCGCGCACGAGCGGGGCGAGCTCGTCGAGCAGCTCGTCGGTGGCGCTGCGCAGCTCCAGAGCCGGCGTGCTGACGCGCACACCGAGGAGCGGATAGCTCTTCATCGTCGTTCACGCTGCTCTCGTGGTCGTGGTCGTGGTCGTGGCCGGTCGTGCCCGTCTGGCGACGATCACTGCCGCCGACCCGATCCAATCCCACCAGCCCACGCGCCGCAGGTGGTTTTTGCCGGTGCAGACGGTCAGGGAACCATGGCGGCATACCCGGCGGCGCTGTGGATCGCGAGGCCGGCGTAGGAGGGGTAGGCCGCAGCGCCCGCGTTCACCTGCATGAGCTGGGTCTCCATGTCGGTGCGGGTCCAGCCGTAGAAGGTCTGCTTCCTCTCGGCGGCCGTGTCGCCGAGGTAGGTCGTCTCCTGGCCCAGCCGCACGGGCTTGCCCAGTGCAGCACCGGCGGTGAGGGCGGCGGCGGAGATGTCGAGAGTGCCGTCCGGGCCCGTTGCGGTGTTGCGGTAGGCCATGACGGTGACGCCGGACGTGCGCTTCATGATCTCGCGGTCGAGGCTGGACGTTCCGCCGCCGGCCGCCTTGGCGGGAATGGTGTCGAACCAGAAGGGGATGTCGGCCTCGACGGGGCTGGTGCCGGCGTTGGCCTTGAGCTTGTCGAGGAGGGTCAGGTAGTTCGACACGACGGTGGGCTGGTTGGAGGTCCACGCGGGCGTGGAGTACGGCTCGACGTCGACGTGGATGCCGGCGAACAGGCCGGAGCTCTTCGCCGGCTTGAGCCAGTAGGTGACGACCCACGTCGGGTTGTCGACCCAGCCGGGGTCGCCGCCCAGGGCGTCGACCCGGATGCCGGCGGCCTTGGCACGGTCGACGAGCGTGCGGATGGCAGGCAGCTGGCTCGACGTCATCAGGTTGGGCGGCACCGCGACGAAGAGCTGGTCGATGCCCGCGCTCACCGCGAGGTCGACCGTGGCCGTGGGCGTGCTCGTGTCCCACACCCACATGGCGCGGGTGTCGGTGGGCGCGGAGGCAGTCACCGCGGTGCTCGAGGTAGCACCCGTACTCCGGGACGTCGAGGCCGCGGCGGCACCCGGAGCGACCGCGAGGGCTGCGGCCGACACTCCGAGTGCGACGAGCAGCGAGCCGGCGACGCGGGCGAGCGTGCGGCGTGGGCGGCTGGGGCGGGGCGTGACGACCATGTGATGACTCCGGAGACTAGAACGACGGCCCTCCGAATTGTCCGGTTGTTGCTAGTTGTCCGCAGGTGTTTTGCAAGAACTGCGCAAGGGGGGGTCGCCGGCCGAGCCACGGCGGTGCCGGTCCGCTCCGCGATAGCGTTGTCCCGGACGAGGACCGTCCGGGATCGGGGGCACCATGCGACACCACACCAGCCCGACGGCCCGCGCCCTGCTCGCCCTCGAGGCGATCCAGGACTCCCCGGGCATCACCGCACAACGGCTCGGGGAGCTGCTCGGCGTCACCGAGCGCGCCGCGCGCCGCTACGTCGCCATTCTCCGCGAAGCCCATCTGCCCATCGACTCGGCCACCGGGCCCAGCGGTGGCTACCGCGTCGGGCGCGGCCTGCGCCTGCCTCCGCTGATGTTCTCGGCGCCGGAGGCCCTGGGGCTCGTCATGGCGGTCCTCGAGGGGCACCGCGACGCCGCCGACCCGACCGAGATCGTGGGCGCCGCCCTCTCCA
>JABFXB010000303.1 GCA_013361975.1 Dermatophilaceae bacterium | reverse complement strand
GCGCACGACCGGCACGTCCGGCACGCGGTGCCCGGTGTGCCCTTCGACGACGAGGCGCGCTGGATCGCGGTGACACCCGGCAATGCGCGCCGGGTGACGATCACCGTGCTGACCGGTGTGGTCCTGCTGTCGGTCGCGACGTGGGCGTTCCAGGCGCTGGCGAGCTTCCTCTTCCTGCTGCTGCTGGCGTGGCTCGTGTCCATCGCCATGGAACCGGTCGTGCTGTGGCTCGTGTCCCGCGGCATCAGGCGCGGCCTCGCCACCGGGCTGACGATGCTCGGGCTGCTGCTGCTCTTCGCCGCCCTCGCCGAGCTCTTCGGCCAGGTCTTCGTCTCGCAGCTCTCGCAGCTCGGCTCGCAGCTGCCCGGCGCGGTCACCGCGGCGATCAACTGGGTGAACTCGACCTTCGGGACGAGCTTCGACCTCGAGCAGGTGCGCGAGGCGCTGAGCCTCACTCCCGACAGGCTGGGCGAGCTGGCCGGTCGCTACGGCGGCGGCATCGTCGGGATCTTCGGGTCGCTGTTCACCTTCCTCTTCGACAGCCTGACGATCCTCGTCTTCGCCTACTACCTCTCGGCCGACAGCCCACGCCTGCGTCAGACCATCGGCTCCTGGCTCCCCCAGCGCTACCAGCGCGTCTTCATCACGGTGTGGACCATCTCGGTCGAGAAGACCGGCGGCTACGTGGTCTCGAAGCTGGTGCTGGCGGCGCTGTCGGCCGTCTTCCACGCCTCCTTCTTCTGGGTCATCGACGTGCCGTTCTGGCTGCCGCTCGGCGTCTTCGCCGGCATCGTCGGCCAGTTCATCCCGACGATCGGCACGTACATCGGCGTCGCCCTGCCTGCCCTCTTCGCAGTGCTCGACAAGCCGATCAACGCGGTGTGGATCGCGGTCTTCGCGACCGTCTACCAGCAGCTGGAGAACTACGTCTTCACCCCGCGCATCAGCCGTCGCACCATGGACGTCCACCCCGCGGTCGCACTGGGCTCGGTCATCGCGGGCGCCGCTCTCTTCGGCGCCATCGGTGCCCTCATCGGCATCCCGATCGCCGCCGTCGCGCTCGCGATCATCGACACCTTCAGCCGGCGCCACGACCTCGTCCCCGAGCTGGCCCAGCTCGACACCTCCGGCGACGATGACGACGTGACGGACCGCGTGGACCCCGGCCTGGACGACGACGCACCACGCCCCTGAGCGCGGCGGCGAAGTCAGTCCTGCAGGTCGACGACCGAGAAGGTCTTGGCCTCGACCACCTCGGACAGCTCGGCGGCCAGTGCGGCGGGCACGGCGCTGTCGACGTTGAGCACGCCGATCGCGCGGTCCTGCTGACGCGAGACCTGCATGCCGCCGATGTTGATGCCGGCGTCGCCCAGGATGCGCCCGATGTTGCCGATGACGCCGGGCCGGTCGGAGTACTCGAAGACGAGCATGTGCTCGGTGAGCGGCACCTCGAGGTCGTAGCCGTTGACGCCGACGAGCTTCTCCACCATCTTCGGGCCGGTGAGGGTGCCCGAGACGGAGACGACCGTGCCGTCGGCGAGCGTGCCGCGAAGCGTCGTCACGTTGCGGAAGTCACCGGAGTCGGGGTCGGTCACGAGACGCACCACGCAGCCTCGCTGCTCGGCGAACACCGGGGCGTTGACGTAGGTCACGGGGTCCTCGACGACGTCGGTGAACAGGCCCTTGAGCGCCACGAGCTTCCACACGCTGACGTCGTGCTCGATGATCTCACCGCGGACGTCGACGTCGAGCTGGGTGGGCACGCTGCCCGCGACGGCCGTGAACATGCGACCCAGCTTCTCGACGAGCGGGATGCCGGGCCGGACCTCCTCCGCGATGAAGCCACTGCTCACGTTGACGGCGTCGGGAACGAGCTCGCCGCCGAGCGCCAGGCGCACGGACTTCGCGACCGCGATGCCGGCCTTCTCCTGAGCCTCCTCGGTGGAGGCTCCGAGGTGCGGCGTGACGACGACCGACTCGTGGTCGAAGAGAGGCGACTCGGTGGTCGGCTCGGTGGCGAAGACGTCGATGCCGGCGCCCGCGACGCGGCCCTCCGCGATGGCCCGGGCGAGGGCGGCCTCGTCGACGATGCCGCCACGGGCGGCGTTGACGATGCGCACGGTCGGCTTGACCTTGGCGAGTGCCTCCTCGCCGATGAGCCCGAGGGTCTCGGGCGTCTTCGGCAGGTGGATGGTGATGAAGTCGGACTGCGCGAGGAGCTCGTCGAGACCGACGAGGTGGGCGCCGAGCTGGCCGGCCTTGGCCGGGGACGCATAGGGGTCGTACGCGACGATCTTCATGCCGAACCCCTTGAGCCGCTCGGCGACCAGGGCCCCGATGCGCCCGAGACCGACCACGCCCACGGTCTTGTCGAGCAGCTCGACCCCGGAGTACTTGCTGCGCTTCCAGGCGCCCGACTTCAGCGCCTGGTTGGCCGGGGCGATGTTGCGCGCGGTCGCGAGCAACAGGCCCACGGCAAGCTCGGCGGCGGAGGTGATGTTCGACGTCGGCGCGTTGACGACCATCACACCGGCCTGCGTCGCCGCCTGCACGTCCACGTTGTCGAGGCCGACGCCGGCTCGGGCGATGACCTTGAGCTGCCTGGCGACGGCGATCGCCTCGGCGTCCATCCTCGTCGCGGACCGGATCAGCACGGCGTCGACGTCGGCGAGCGCGGGCAGCAGCGCGTCACGGTCGGCCCCGTCGACCGACCGCACCTCGAAGTCAGGACCCAGGGCCTCGATCGTTGCGGGCGACAGCTCTTCGGCGATGAGGACAACGGGCTTGCTCACAGGAGGTTCCCTTTCCTATGCGGAGCGGCGGGATGCCGTGGAGGGCAAGGGCCGGGTCCAACGCGGACGCGGGCCGTCGGGGCACCGCGGCGTGCCGTCGGCGAGTCTAGGGCGTGCCGTGTCGAGAATCACGGACCGTAACCACAATGTGAGCCGGCCTGCGCGCCGCCCCGTCCGTCTTGGCGGCTGGACGGCCGATCCCGTATGCCGGGACGCCGCGGTCACGTCCGGACTACGGTGGGTGCCGTGCGAGTCGTCGTGACGGGTGGAGCGGGAGACCTCGGTTCCCGGGTGGTCAGGCAGGTCCGGGAGCGAGGACACGAGGCGGTGCCCGCGAGCCGGCGCACCGGCGTCGACCTCCGTAGCGGCGCCGGTCTCGACGCGGTGCTCCGCACGGCCCAGGCCGTCGTGCACTGTGCCGACGACCCGTCCGGCGGCGACGAGGTGACGGTCTACGGCACGCGTCGGCTCGCCGATGCCGCAGCCGCCAACGGTCTCCACCTCGTGCACGTCTCGATCGTCGGCATCGACGACAACCCGATGCGCCTCTACAGGCGCAAGCTCCGGGCCGAGCAGGCGATCGCTGCTGCAGGCGGCCCGGCCACGGTCCTCCGTGCGACCCAGTTCCACTCTCTCGCAGCGTTCTTCGCCCGAGCCCTGACGTTCGGTCCCATGACCTTCTCGTTCGGCGACATGCCCTTCCAGCCGGTCGACACCGAACACGTGGCCACGCGCCTGGCCGACCTCGCGCTGGGTGCCAGCCCGGCGGCATACGCGAGGGCGACGGACCTCGCCGGCCCGGACGTGCTCACCATCGGCGAGCTGGCCACCCTGGTGCGCGCGCACCGAGGCGCGTCGGCGCCGCGCCTCGTCCACCTGCCGGCCGTGGGCCCGGTCCTGAAGGCGGTGGCCCGAGGGGACAACCTGCCCTCGGCAACGACCGCCGAGACGGGTGGCCGCACCTTCGCGGCCTGGCTGGCCGAGCAGCCGAGACAGCTCAGGGGGCGCTGACCGGACGGCCCTGGACCCCTCCCCGAGCACCCCGGCGCCCCGCGAACGGCGGCGGCCGGCCACCCCACGAACGGGTGACCGGCCGCCGGGCCGTTCGGGTGCGCGTCAGCGCGCGGCCGAGCCCTCCGTGTAGTCGGAGTCGGTCTGCTTGACCCAGGCCATGAGCTTGCGCAGCTCGCGGCCCGTGGCCTCGATCGGGTGCTGGGCGCCCTTCTCGCGCAGGGCCTTGAACTCCGGCGCCCCGGCGTCCTGGTCGTCGATGAAGCGCTTGGCGAACGCGCCGTTCTGGATGTCGCCCAGGACGGCCTTCATGTTCTCCTTGACG
>JABFXB010000503.1 GCA_013361975.1 Dermatophilaceae bacterium | reverse complement strand
TACGCCGGCCGCCAGGTCCACGACACGGTGGAGGGCCTGCGGGCACCCGCCGACTCGATCACGTCGGCGGGCAGGTCGGTCAACGGCGCTCTCACCGGGGCGGGCGACCAGGCCGGTCAGATCCCGCTCGTCGGCGACCAGCTGCGGACCTGGCTCACGCAGGCCGCCGGTTCCGGCACCACGCTCGAGCAGGCGGGGACGTCGATGGCCGACACGGTCGACACGCTGGCGTTGGGCCTCGGCCTCGCGACCGCCCTCGTCCCGATCCTGATCGTCCTCAGCGTGTGGCTCTGGGTGCGGGTCCGGTTCGTGCGCAACGCCACCCGCTCGCAGCGTTTCATCGACGCGGGTGAGGACCTCGACCTCTTCGCGCTGCGCGCGATGGCGACCCAGCCGTTGCGGTCCCTTGCGAGGGTGTCCGACGACCCGGCCGGTGCGTGGCGGCGGCAGGACCGCGACGTGATCCGCCGGCTGGCTCTCCTGGAGCTCCGCGACCAGGGACTGCGTCCCCCGCCGGGCGACTGACGCCCTCGAGTGCTCAGCGGTGGTCGGTGCGGGTGACCGCAGGCACGAGGTCCTCTGCCGGAGGCGTCCACGTGTCGGCCGACGCCGGAAGCTGCGCGCCGCTGCGGATGTCCTTGACCTCGTCGCCCGACTCCCCCGCCCCGGGGAACCAGACGTACGGGATGCCGCGCCGCTCGGCATACCGGATCTGCTTGCCGAACTTGGCCGCCGACGGAGCCACCTCGCACGCGATCCGCCTGCGGCGCAGGGCCGTCGCGATGGCGACGGCGTCGTCGCGCGACTCGTCGTCCTTGAGGGCGACGAGCACGGCGGCAGGCGTCGAGCGCGACGACGTGACGAGACCGCGACCGATGAGCAGCCCGAGGATGCGGGTGACTCCGATCGAGATGCCGACCCCCGGGTAGGTGGTGCGGCCGTCGCTCGCCAGGGCGTCGTAGCGCCCACCGGAGCAGAACGACCCCCACGACTCGTGCCCGACGAACTGCGTCTCGTACACGGTGCCGGTGTAGTAGTCGAGTCCGCGGGCGATGCGCAGGTCGGCGACGAGCTTGCCGGGTGCGTGGGCCATGCCGGTGCGGATGACGTTGGACAGCGACTCGAGCCCCTCCTCGAGCAGCGGGTGCTCGACGCCGAGGGCACGCACCTGCTCGACGAAGCCGAGGTCGGTCGAACGGATCTCGGCGAGCCTGAGGCACTGGTCGGCCTGCTCGTCGGTGGCACCGGCCTCGAGCAGCATCGCCTTGACCTTCTCGGGCCCGACCTTGTCGAGCTTGTCGACGATGCGGAGGGTGCCGATGACGTCGGTGATGCCGATGCCCTGGTAGAAGCCGTTGGGGATCTTGCGGTCGTTGACCTGGATGACGAACTCGCCGACGGGGAACTTGCTGAACACGTCGGCGATGACGAGCGGCATCTCCGCCTCGAAGTGCGGCGACAGGTCACCCACGTCGACGACGTCGATGTCGGCCTGCGTGAACTCGCGGTAACGGCCCTCCTGGGGCCGCTCGCCACGCCACGCCTTCTGGATCTGGTAGCGCCGGAAGGGGAACGACAGCTTGCCGGCGTTCTCCAGCACGTAGCGCGCGAACGGCACCGTCATGTCGAAGTGCAGCCCCCAGCGTGCGTCCTCGTCGTCGCCGGCGAGGCGGGACAGCCCGTAGATCTCCTTGTCGGCGTCGCCGCCCTTGCCGAGAAGGCGGTCGACCGGCTCGATCGAGCGGGTCTCGACCGACGAGAAGCCGTGCAGCTCGAACGTCTCGCGGATGACGTCGAGGAAGCGCTGCTCGACGATGCGCTCGGACGGGAGGTACTCGGGGAAACCACTGATCGGCAGGACCTTGGTGGCCTTCGGCTGGGGGTTGCTCACGCGGACGATTCTCTCAGGTAGGGGTTGGTGGCACGTTCGTGGGCCATCGTCGTCGCCTGGTAGTGGCCGGGCAGCACGAGCGTCGTGTCGGGGAGCGGCAGCACCTTCTCGCGCAGGCTGCGCTGCATGGCCGCGGCGTCGCCGCCGGGCAGGTCGGTGCGCCCGATCGAGCCGGCGAAGAGCACGTCGCCGGTCACCATGGTCCGGTCGACATCGACCTGGTCGCGGATGCCGTCGGGCACCCGGTCGAGGCCGAACATCACCGATCCCTCGGTGTGCCCGGGCGCGTGGATCACGTCGACCTCCATGCCGGCCAGCGTCAGCCGGGTGCCGTCGACGATCTCGACGACGTTCGTCGGCTCGGTCCACGTCGCTGCGGTGCCGAACTGCTGCTCGAGCATCGCGACGAGGCCCGGGTTGCTCTGCGAGAGCAGGTCGTGCAGGCGGTAGCGGTCGTCAGGATGGATGTAGGCGGCCGTGTCGGCGCCGCACACGGGAGTCACCGAGTACACGTGGTCGACGTGCCCGTGCGTGAGCAGCACCGCAGCAGGCCGCAGGCGGTGCTCGCCCAGCACCTCGCGCAGCGTGGCCTCCACCCCGACGCCGGGGTCGACGATCAGACACTCCTCCCCGGCCGCCGGCGCCAGGACGTAGCAGTTGGTGTCGAACGCCTGGGCGGGGAACGCGATCGTCAGCACGTTCGGAGCCTAGCGACGGGGGCCTGCGTATGCCGTGTCGTCGGCTTCCGGACGTAAATCCGCCCGTCAGAGGGGAGTTGTCACGGACTCGTGACCCGTCCCGCTGCGTACGCACAGCAGTCGTTCCATAAAATGACCGAACGCCCGGGGACAACCCATGTGGCCCGTACGAGGAGAGGTCAGTGACCAAAGAGCAGGAACGCGCACGTGCGCGCCGCCGCCACGAAGAGCAGCAGAAGACAGCCAAGCCGCCGGTGAGCGACTCGACGCGCGACAAGCAGGTCTTCGGCGTGATCCTCGCGGTCATCCTCGTCATCGCGGCCGTCATCGTCGTGCCCAAGCTCGTCGGCAGCTCCGACAGGCCGGCCGCCGCCGAGGCGACCCCCTCGGCGACCAAGACGCCGGGCGCGACCTCCACCACGACGGCGACCGGCGGGCTGCTCGCGGGACAGAAGCTCGCGGCCGGGTGCACGACTCCCCCGGCCAACCAGACGAGCCCGAAGCAGCAGACCACGGTGCCGTCGAAGGCCGCGGCCGCCGGCAAGATCTTCGTGGCCACGGTGAAGACCACCTGCGGCACCATCACCATGGAGCTCGACGGCACGAAGGCTCCGCAGACGGTGGCCTCGTTCCTCAACCTCGCCAGGACCGGCTACTGGGCGCCGAGCCCCTGCCACCGCCTCACGACCGAGGGCATCTACGTGCTCCAGTGCGGCGATCCCACCGGCAGCGGCGAGGGCGGCCCCGGCTACCAGTTCGGCATCGAGAACGCGCCGGCCGACGGCAAGTACCCGCGCGGCGTGCTGGCCATGGCGCGCACCCAAGACCCGAACTCCAACGGCGGCCAGTTCTTCATCACCTACAAGGAAACCCAGTTGCCCACCGAGGGTGGCGGCTACACGATCTTCGGGAAGGTGACCAAGGGCCTCGACATCGTCGACAAGATTGCGGCGGGCGGCCTGGTCACTGCAGGCCAGCCGACGCCAGTGAACCCGATCAGCATCCTCAGCGTCAGCGTGACGGAGAAGAAGGCATGACCGACATGAACCAGCCCGAGCCCGACGAGACGACCGGCATCCACGTCCCGGACGTGCCCTCGGACCCCACCGAGGCGCCGGCGGCCCCCGCGGCTGCTGCGCCGGCCGGCGACGACGCTGCGGCGGCTGACACCGCGGACGCCGTTGCGTCCGTCGCCTCGACGGAGGCCGGCGACGCCGTGGAGAGCGCACGGCCGGCTGAGCCCGAGGCTGCCGAGCCTGCCGTGGCCGAGCCGGAGGCTGCAGAGCAGGCAGCTCCCGTGGCCGAGCCCGAGGCTGAGCAGGCAGCTCCCGTGGCCGTGCCGGAGGCTGCCGAGCCGGCCGTCGTCGAACCGGAGGCCGAGCAGGCAGCTCCCGTGGCCGAGCCGGAGGCTGCCGAGCCGGCCGTCGTCGAACCGGAGGCCGAGCAGGCAGCTCCCGTGGCCGAGCCCGAGGCTGCCGAGCCGGCCGTCGTCGAGCCCGAGGCAGTAGCTTCCGCCGCCCCGACGCCGGCGTCCGTGCCGAAGCCGTCGGCGATCCCGACTCCG
>JABFXB010000550.1 GCA_013361975.1 Dermatophilaceae bacterium | reverse complement strand
TCGCACGAACCGGCGTGTTCGTCACAACACGCCACTCCAGCTCCCGGCCGGAACGCGCCCCTTCTCCGCGGGGGCACAGTTGTCGGGGGGTGACGCCCGGGTCTGGCGCTCGCACTTCTCCGCCTGGGCGGAGGTGTTGGGGTGCGCAGGTGCGTTCCGGGTCCCGGTTCTCCGCCGCGGTGGAGAAGTCGGGGTGTGGGGGTGCGCAGTTGGTTCGGCGTCCTGGTTCTTCGCCGGGGCGGAGTAGTCGGGGTGGAAGGGCGGGGGCCTGGTCCCACTTCTCCGCCCGGGCGGAGTTGCCGCGGTCGCCACCCGGGTGCGGGGAGGTCCGGGGTGCGGGTCGCTCCGGCGAAATGGGCGTGGAGGGACTTGACCTCGGCCTCGAGCTCTGGGGCCGACCGGGTGCCCGGGCACACCGGACCATGTCGAAGTGTGCGCTGGCGCCCGCAAAGGTGTTCGGGTTCGTCCTGGGTGCCGATGAACGGGTCGACCGCCTGGTGAGGCGCCACATGTCCCGGCAACCGGACACCGTTGTCCTGTCCGATGGACGCGGGCGACATCGGACGAGGACGACGTATGCCGCCGGGCCGGGCACGTGCGGACGGACCCGGCCCGACGGCATACGTCGTCGGTCGTGCTGGTTGCTCAGACCTGGGCGCGGCTCTCGATGGCGGCGAGCACCTCGGCGATGGCGTCGTCGATCGGCACGCCGTTCTTCTGCGACCCGTCGCGGTAGCGGAACGACACGGCACCGGCGGCGCGGTCTTCCTCGCCGGCGATGAGCGTGAAGGGCACCTTCGACTTGCTCGCGTTGCGGATCTTCTTCGGGAAGCGGTCGTCGCTGGCGTCGAGCTCGACGCGAACTCCCTTGCGGCGCATGCGGTTCAGCACCTCGCCGAGGTAGTCGGCGTAGTCCTCTGCCACGGGGACTCCCAGCACCTGCACCGGCGAGAGCCACACCGGGAACGCGCCGGCGTAGTGCTCGACGAGCACCCCGAGAAAGCGCTCGATCGAGCCGAACTTCGCCGAGTGGATCATGACGGGCTGCTGGCGCGAGCCGTCGGCGGCCTGGTACTCGAGGCCGAAGCGCTCGGGCTGGTTGAAGTCGTACTGGATCGTCGACATCTGCCACGTGCGGCCGATGGCGTCGCGCGCCTGGACCGAGATCTTCGGGCCGTAGAACGCCGCGCCACCGGGGTCGGCGACGAGCTCCAGCCCGGAGTCGGTGGCGACCTTCTCGAGGACCGCGGTCGCCACCTCCCACTGCTCGTCGGTGCCGATGAACTTGGCCGACTTCTCGCCCTCGGTGTCGCGCGTGGACAGCTCCAGGTAGAAGTCGTCGAGACCGAAGTCGCGAAGCAGCGACAGGACGAAGTCGAGCAGGTGCTGGATCTCGGCGGGCGCCTGCTCGGCCGTGACGTAGCTGTGCGAGTCGTCCTGCGTCATGCCGCGCACGCGCGTGAGGCCGTGCACCACGCCGGACTTCTCGTAGCGGTAGACGGACCCGAACTCGAAGAACCGCAGCGGCAGCTCGCGGTAGGAGCGGCCGCGCGAGCTGTAGATGAGGTTGTGCATCGGGCAGTTCATCGCCTTGAGCTGGTACTTCGCGCCCTCGAGCTCCATCGGCGGGAACATCGTGTCGGCGTAGTACGGCAGGTGGCCGCTCGTGTGGAAGAGGCCGTCCTTGGTGATGTGGGGCGTGCCGACGTAGTCGAAGCCCTCCTCGATGTGCCGGCGGCGGACGTAGTCCTCCATCTCGCGCTTGATGACGCCACCCTTGGGGTGGAAGACCGGCAGGCCGGAGCCCAGCTCGTCGGGGAAGCTGAAGAGGTCGAGCTCGGCGCCGAGCTTGCGGTGGTCGCGGCGCTCGGCCTCGGCCAGGCGGTCGAGGTAGGCCTTGAGGTCGTCCTTGGTGGGCCACGCGGTGCCGTAGACGCGCTGCAGCTGCGGGTTCTTCTCCGAGCCGCGCCAGTACGCGGCTGCCGAGCGCATCAGCTTGAACGCGTTGCCGATGAGCTTGGTGTTGGGAATGTGCGGACCGCGACACAGGTCGCCCCAGGCGCGGGTGCCGTCGCGGCGGATGTTGTCGTAGATCGTCAGCTCGCCGGCCCCCACCTCGACGCCCGCACCCTCGGCCGCCTCGTCGGCGTTGCCGCCCTTGAGCCCGACGAGCTCGCACTTGTACGGCTCGTGCGCGAGCTCCTCGAGGGCCTCGGCGTCGGTGACGACCCGGCGCTCGAAGGTCTGGCCCTCGTTGACGATCTTCTGCATGGCCTTCTCGAGGGCCTTGAGGTCGTCGGGGTGGAACGGGGTCTCGACGTCGAAGTCGTAGTAGAAGCCGTCACGGATGGGCGGCCCGATGCCGAGCTTGGCGTCGGCGCGCAGCTGCTGGACCGCCTGGGCGAGCACGTGGGCGGTCGAGTGGCGCAGCACCGAGAGGCCCTCCTCGCTCTGCACCGTGACGGGTTCGACGACGTCACCGTCGGACACGACGTGGAAGAGGTCGCGCAGCTCGCCGTTGACCCGCGCCACGACGACGTCGCGCCCGCCGGCACCCGCCTCCTCGAGCAGCGCCCCGGCCGTCGTCTGCTCCGTGACCGATCGCTCGTTCCCGGCGACGGTGACGGTGATCTGTGCAGACACGGTGGGTGCTCCTTCGTGAGTGATCCGACCGTGGGTCGGTCGGATCATGGCGTATGCCGTCGGGTGTGGCAGGTGCCCAGCGTATCGAGCGCTCCGAGTGGCGAAAAAGCGGCTGTGCCCGCGCAGCGGGGCTCGGATACTGGTCGGATGGAGGTCCGGCGCGAGGAGCAGGTGTGATGGAGCCCGTGGACGTGGTCGGTTTCGAGGGACGCTGGTCGCCGGCGACGCCGGATCCCGACGAGGTGCGTGTCGTGCCGCTGCCGCAGTCGCGGCAGCAGGAGGCGGTCGATCTCGTCTGCGCGCGGCTGCCGCACACGACGAGGGGCGAGGCTGGCTGGCACTTCGACGCGCCCGAGGTCTTCGACGGGCTGGCCTCGGTCGAGGCGGTCGACCGGCACGGGGTCATGCTCGGCGTCGGATTCACCGGGCACCCGCACTTCGCCCCGGAGGGCCGCTCCTTCCAGAGGGTGGTCGTGGCCGGTGAGCACGAGGGGCGCGGAGTCGGTCGGGCCATCCGGCAGGCCCTGCTCGAGCGTCTGCCCGCCGGCACGACCGACCTCGTCACCGGAACCTTCGACGACGAGCCCCGCTCGCTCGAGATCGCCGGGCACTGGGGCTTCGTGGTCGAGGAGCACGCGATCGAGTCGGAGCTCGACCTCTCGGACCTCCCGACGCCCGTCCCTCCCCCGGGCGTCACGCTGCACGTCGTCCCGGACCTCGTCTTCCACGATGCCGAGGACGTCGAGCGGATGCTCCTCGCGAGCCAGACGAACCCGGAGGCCGCACAGGGCTGGTTGTTCGATCTCGGCAAGCTGCGGGCGCTCTTCTCCGACAACGAGATCCCGGTCTGCGTGGTTGCCCGTGTCGACGGCGTGCCTGCCGCTATCACGGTCGGAGGCGTGTCGGACGCGACGTTGATGATCGCCTACAGCGGCGTGGGCCCCGAGCACCGCGGCCGAGGGCTGATGAGTCTCGTGAAGCAGCGCGCGCACCTCGCCGCGCGAGACGTCGGCGCCACGGTCAGCCGCACCGCCAACGAGGAGCACAACCACGGCATCCGGCGCATCAACGCGTCGCTGGGCTACGTCGTGCACAGTGGCGTCTACCGGATGTCTCAGCGGCTCGAGGGGTGACCCCGCGACGGCCGGCCCACGGGGTGGGCCGGCCGTCCGTCAGGTGGTCGAGGACGTCACCACGTGTTGTCGACGACGGCGTGCTCGACCTCGCCCGTGGCGTTCTCGAGGACCGACAACGTGCGGCCCGGCTCGAAGGTGGTGCGGAGGCGCACCGTCGAGGGGAGCCGCACAGGCTTGCGGAACCACACCCGACTGGAGAGTCCGGCTTCGGCCAGTCGCGGGCCGAGCGAGGCGAGAACCCTTGCGTAGGAGTACATCCCGTGGGCGATGGCCGTCGGGAAGCCAAGCGGACGTGCGGTCAGGGCGTGGACGTGGATCGGGTTCCAGTCACCCGAGACGGCGGCGTACTCGCGGCCGGTGCCCTCCTCCAGCCGCCAGACC
>JABFXB010000234.1 GCA_013361975.1 Dermatophilaceae bacterium | reverse complement strand
AGCCCATCGCAGCACCGGCACCACCAGTCAGGAAGGCCCACTCTCGTGGCAGCAGCACCGCAGAACTACTTGGCCGTCATCAAGGTCGTCGGCATCGGCGGCGGCGGCGTCAATGCCATCAATCGCATGATCGAGGTCGGCCTCAAGGGCGTCGAGTTCATCGCCATCAACACCGACGCGCAGGCGCTGCTCATGAGCGACGCCGACGTCAAGCTCGACGTGGGTCGCGAGCTGACCCGTGGCCTCGGTGCCGGCGCCGACCCCGAGGTGGGCAAGAAGGCGGCCGAGGACCACGCGGAGGAGATCGAGGAGGTCCTCAAGGGGGCCGACATGGTCTTCGTGACGGCCGGTGAGGGCGGCGGCACCGGCACCGGCGGCGCGCCCGTCGTCGCGCGCATCGCCCGGGGCCTCGGTGCCCTGACCATCGGCGTCGTCACGCGTCCCTTCACCTTCGAGGGTCGGCGGCGCGCCAACCAGGCCGAGTCGGGCATCGGCAGCCTCCGCGAGGAGGTCGACACGCTGATCGTGATCCCGAACGACCGTCTCCTGTCGATCAGCGACCGCAACGTCTCGATGATGGACGCCTTCCGCTCCGCCGACCAGGTGCTCCTCTCCGGTGTCCAGGGCATCACCGACCTCATCACGACGCCGGGTCTGATCAACCTCGACTTCGCCGACGTGAAGTCGGTCATGCAGGGCGCCGGGTCCGCGCTCATGGGCATCGGCTCGGCCCGCGGCGAGGACCGCGCCGTGCAGGCCGCCGAGCTGGCGATCAGCAGCCCGCTCCTCGAGGCGTCGATCGACGGCGCCCACGGCGTCCTGCTGTCCATCCAGGGTGGTAGCGACCTCGGCCTCTTCGAGATCAACGAGGCTGCCCGTCTCGTGCAGGAGGCCGCGCACCCTGAAGCCAACATCATCTTCGGTGCGGTCATCGACGACGCCCTCGGCGACGAGGTGCGCGTGACCGTGATCGCGGCCGGCTTCGACGGGGGCGGTCCCAGCCAGCGGCACGACGACCGCGCTCTCGGCCAGGTCATGGGTCGCCCGCAGCAGGCCCAGCAGCAGCGTCCCGCCGCGCCCGCCCAGCAGTCCCAGCAGCAGGTGCCGCAGCACTCCAACGGGGTGGCCCAGCACTCCAACGGCGCGGCGCAGCAGGGCGCTCCGCAGCAGGCGCCGCAGCACTCGGCGCCGCCGCCTCAGGCCCAGCCGGCCCAGCAGCTGCCCACGCAGCAGCCAGTCCCGGCCGCCGTTCAGCCCCAGCACCAGCAGCACCAGCCCCAGCAGCACCAGCCCCAGCAGCAGCGCCACGCGCCCGCGCAGCCGGTGCAGCAGCCGCCCCGGCAGGTGACCTTCGACGAGGGCGACGACCTCGACGTGCCCGACTTCCTGAAGTAGCCGAACCGGACATTGCATCCCGACGGGCAGGAGGCACACCGCCTCCTGCCCGTCGCGTGCGCCGGCGATAGGTTTGTCTCCGTGTTCTACTGGCGCTCCTCGACCCACACCGACGCCCCCGGAGGCCCCGGAGCCGTCGAGCTCCGCTTCACCGGGCGGTCCGCGGGCCGGGGCACCGGGCCGTATGCCGGCCTGAACCTCGGCGGCCATGTCGGCGACGACGCGGGTGACGTCGAGGACAACCGGCGCGCCCTCGCCGTGGAGCTCGGTCTGCCCCGCGACCGGGTGGTCTTCATGAACCAGGTGCACGGCACCGACGTCGTCGAGGTGGACGGTCCGTGGGTCGGTGAGCCGCCCGCCGTCGACGCGGTCGTCACGAGAGCCCCGGACCTCGCGGTCGCCGTCCTGGTGGCCGACTGCGTCCCCGTCCTGCTCCACGACGCCACCGCCGGCGTCCTGGGCGCGGTGCACTCGGGCCGGCCGGGCATGCTCGCCGGCATCGTCGGGCACGCCGTCACGGCGATGCGTGACCTGGGGGCCCACTCGATCACGGCCACGGTCGGGCCCTCCGTCTGCGGTCGGTGCTACGAGGTGCCCGAGGAGATGGCGCGAGCCGCCGCCGCGACGACGCCCGCGGCCGCGGCCCGGTCGTGGGCCGGCACCCCCGCCATCGACGTCGCCGCCGGCGTCGTCGAGCAGCTCGCAGAGGCGGGCGTCGGCGTCAGGTGGGTTGCGGGCTGCACCCGCGAGGAGCCCGACCTGTACTCCTACCGTCGCGACGGCCGCACCGGCCGCTTCGCCGGAGTCGCCCTGCGTCGGTCGGTGACGGCATGACGGCGTCCGACCGGGCGCAGTCGGGCGAACGTCTCGCGAGCGACGAGCCGGCCGACGAGAGCCGCCTCGAGGAGCTCCGCGCCACCCTCGACGTCGTGAGTGCCCGCATCGAGCGTGGCTGCGCCGACGCCGGCCGCGATCCCGGCGAGGTCACGCTCGTCGTCGTCACCAAGTACTTCCCGGCCTCCGACGTCCTCCTCCTCCACCGGCTCGGGGTGCGCCACTTCGGCGAGAACCGCGACCAGGAGGCCGGCGAGAAGTTCCGCGCCGTCCGCCGGGCCCTCGGCGAGGCGGGCCGGGACCACCTGACCCTGCACTTCATCGGCCAGCTCCAGAGCAACAAGGCGGGGCACGTCGCCGGCTACGCCGACGTCGTGCAGTCGGTGGACCGGCCGAAGATCGTGTCGGCCCTCGACCGCGGGGCCCACGCGGCCGACCGGAGGCTGCGCCTGCTGCTCCAGGTGAGCCTCGACGGTGACACGGCGCGGGGCGGCGTGCTGCCGGAGGCGGCCGACGAGCTTGCCGACGAGGTCGCCGCGCACGAGCTGCTCACCCTCAAGGGCGTCATGGCCGTCGCCCCCCTCGGGGCCGACGCCGACGCGGCCTTCGCCCGGCTGCGCGAGGTGGCTGACCGCATACGGGCTCGACACCCCGGCGCCGACTGGCTGTCCGCGGGGATGAGTGCCGACCTCGAGGCGGGCCTGCGGCACGGGGCGACACACCTGCGTGTCGGAACCGCAATCCTCGGATCACGTCCGTCACTTCTGTAACGTCGGCAGCGACCGCAATCGAGCGTTTGGGAGTTGGCCATGGCAGGGGCACTGCGCAAGACGATGGTGTACCTCGGACTCAGCGAGGAGGACCAGCGCCACGATCGTTACGACGACTACGACGCCTATGACGAGTCCGACCGCTACGACGACGAGCCCGAGCACACCGCTGCCGTGACGCAGCTGCCGACCAAGCGACCCGTGGCCGCCGTCGTGCGCGACGTCGAGGTGGGCTCGCTCAACCGGATCACCACGATCCACCCCCGCACCTACAACGAGGCCAAGAACATCGGCGAGTGGTTCCGCGACCAGGTGCCGGTCATCATGAACCTCAGCGACATGGACGACGCCGACGCCAAGCGCCTCGTCGACTTCGCGGCCGGCCTCGTCTTCGGCCTGCACGGCACGATCGAGCGCGTCACCTCCAAGGTCTTCCTCCTCTCGCCGGCCCACGTCGAGATCTCCGCCGACGAGCCCGAGACGCCCACCGCCTCCACCCGCGGCTTCTTCAACCAGAGCTGAGCCGCCGGTCCGAGAAGTGCCGTTCGGGGTCACGGTCGCGTATGGATCTCGACCCCGGTTCGCACTCTCGACCGCAGATCAGAGACACTGACCGACATGGACGCGTTCTGGACCATCTACGGGGTGGTGGTCTTCACCTTCTTCATCGCCCTCATCGGTCGCTTCGTCATCGACTGGGTGCAGGTGCTGGCCCGGTCGTGGCGGCCCTCCGGCGTGGTCCTCGTCCTGGCCGAGGCGGTCTACACCGTCACCGACCCACCCCTGCGCGCCCTTCGGAAGGTGATCCCGTCGCCGAGCCTCGGCGGCGTCCGACTCGACCTCAGCTTCCTCGTCCTGATGTTGCTGACCTCTCTCGCCCTCAACGTCCCGAACTTCTTCTGACCGTCGGCGTTCGTCGGATCCCGCGGTGCGGGTGAGGACCGGCACGCCGATCCGTGAGGATGGCTTTGGTTCGTGACCGGAACGTTAGATACCGTTGACCCGAACCATTACGTCTGTATCGAGGTGACACATGGCGCTTACGCCGGAACAGGTGCTCAACAAGCACTTCCAGACCACGCAGTTTCGCCGTGGCTACGAGGAGCGGGACGTTGACGACTTCCTGGACGAGATCGTGGCGGAGATGCGCTCGCTCATCGAGCAGCG
>JABFXB010000368.1 GCA_013361975.1 Dermatophilaceae bacterium | reverse complement strand
CTCGACACGACCTCGGGGCGGGCGCCGCCCTCACCGCGCACGAGCAGCGTGTAGAGACCCTCCTGCGCCGACAGCGCGTCGGCGACGGCGGCCGATCGTCCCGTGAAGGCGGCGATCCCCCACTCGTCGGCGTCCGGGGCGTGCTCGGTGTACCAGGCCGCGTGCGCCCGGAAGAAGTTGCCGACGCCCAGGTGCACGATCCGCACCTGGGCTGCGGGACGGCCGGCGTGCCGTCGACTCAGCCGTTCCCCGAGGACGGGGCTCACGGCATACGGCGGCGGGGTGGTGCTGGTCTCGGTGCTCACAGCTTGAACGCCTTCCTGGGAATCGTCGTCACGAGGTCGACAGCGGTCTCGAGGGCCTCGTCCTCGTCGAGGCGGTGCTCGGCGACGAGCTGCGCGAGGTAGGCGCTGTCGAGACGGCGCGACATGTCGTGGCGTGCGGGGATGGAGAGGAACGCGCGGGTGTCGTCGATGAACCCGGAGGTGCGGTAGAAGCCGGCGGTCTCGGTGACGGCCCCGCGGAACCGGCGCACCGCCTCGGGTGCGTCGAGGAACCACCACGGCGCACCGGCGTAGACGCTCGGGTAGAAGCCGGCCAGCGGGGCGATCTCGCGCGAGAACACCGTCTCGTCGAGGGTGAAGAGGACGAGCTGGAAGCCGTCGGCGGTGCCGAAGCGCTCGAGCAGCGGCTGCAGGCCCTTCGTGAACTCGACGGTGGTCGGGATGTCGTGGCCGGTGTCGGGCCCGAAGGCCTCGAACGTCGGGGTGTGGTGGTTGCGGTGCACACCCGGGTGCAGCGTCATGACGAGCCCGTCCTCCGTGGCCATCCGCGCCATCTCGACGAGCATGTGGCGGCGGAAAGCGGTGGCGTCGGCCGGGCTCACCACTCCCCGCAGGGCGGCGTCGTAGATGCGGGACGCGTCCGCCTCGTCGAGCACGAGCGCCTCGACGTCCGCGTGCGAGTGGTCCGACGACACCGCGCCGTTGGCCTTGAAGAAGCGACGGCGCTCCTCGAGCGCGGCGACATAGCCGGCATACGAGCCGGTGTCGATGCCGCTGGTGCGGGCCAGGTCGGTCATGAGGTCGGCGAAGCCGGCGCCGCCCGGCTCCAGGTAACGGTCGGGCCGGAACGTCGGGACGACCCGGGGCGCGAAGGTCGCGTCGTCGCGAAGCGCCCGGTGGTGGTGCAGGTCGTCGGTCGGGTCGTCCGTGGTGGCGAGGACCTCGATGCCGAACCGGTCCATGAGGGAGCGGGGCCGGAAGTCGGGCCGCGCGATCGTCTCGGCGATGCGGTCGTAGACGGCGTCGGCCGTCTCGGGCGAGAGCCGCTCCGTGACCCCGAAGACGTCGCCGAGGACGCTGTCCATCCAGAAACGGCTCGGCGTGCCACGGAACGCCTTCCAGTGCTCGGCCAGCAACCTGAACGCGCGTCGCGACCCGGCGGCGTCGAGCGGACGGCCGCCGACGCCGAGGTCCTCGAGACGCACGCCCTGCGCGTGCAGCAGCCGGAAGACGTAGTGGTCGGGCGAGATGAGCAACGACGTCGGGTCGGTGAACGGCACGTCGTCGGCGAGCCACACGGGCGGCACGTGACCGTGGGGCGAGATGATCGGCAGCTCGGCGACCGCTGCGTAGAGGCGCCGGGCGATCTCGCGCGTGCCGGGGTCGACGGGGAGCAGCCGATCGGGGTCGAGGGCGAGCGGCCGAGCCGCGGCGAGGGTCGTCATGCCACCCATCGTGTGCCTCGCGGACGCGCCCGGGCTACGGGTTGCCACCTGTTGCCGGGGACGCTTGCCACGCCCGGACGGCCGCGTGAGAGTGGGCGCATGACGACGACTGCGCCCAGGCCTGATGCGCCCGCTGTCCCGGTCCTGGCCCCTGGCCCCGATGAGCCACCCGAGGTCGCGGCACGGCGCGCGGCCCGGCTCGGCGGCGCAGACAGTCGCCTCACTCCGGAGGAGGTGCGCGGCTTCATCCGCGAACAGCTCGATGGCACCGACGTCGACGGCAAGAGCGTGTGCATCGTCGTGCCCGACGGCACGCGCACGTGCCCGCTGCCGCTGCTCGTCGGCGCCGTCCACGAGGCGCTGCACGGACGCGCCACCCGGATGACGACGCTCATCGCGCTCGGCACGCACCAGCCGATGACCGAGGAGGCGCTTGCCGCGCACCTGGGCTACGAGGCCGGCCGCATCGAGGAGACCTATCCCGGCATGACGGTCATCAACCACGAGTGGTGGGAGGAGTCCACCTTCGCCGACCTCGGCACGATCCCGGCGGCGCGGCTCGCCGAGCTCTCCGAGGGACGCCTGTCGATGGACGTCAGGGTGCTGCTCAACCGCGCCGTCGTCGAGCACGACATCGCCCTCGTCGTCGGGCCGGTGCTCCCCCACGAGGTCGTCGGCATCTCGGGCGGCAACAAGTACTTCTTCCCCGGCGTCGCCGGACAGGACATCATCGACGTCTCCCACTGGATCGGCGCCCTCATCACGTCGGCCGAGATCATCGGCACCACGGCCGTGACGCCCGTGCGGGCGCTCATCAACGAGGGCGCCTCGCTCGTGCCCGCCGAGAAGCTCGCCTTCTGCGTCGTCGGCGAGAAGGGCTCGCACGGCGGCGAGCAGGCGCTGCACTCGATCTCGTTCGGCGACACGATCGCGTCGTGGGCGAGCGCCGCCGAGGTGTGCGCCCAGACCCACGTCACCTACCTCGACGAGCCGGTCGACCGCGTCATCTCCGTCATCCCCGAGATGTACGACGACATCTGGACCGGCGCGAAGGGCTTCTACAAGCTCGAGCCCGCAGTGGCCGACGGCGGCGAGGTCATCCTCTACGCGCCGCACATCACCGAGATCTCGACGAGCCACCCCGAGATCAACGAGATCGGCTACCACTGCCGCGACTACTTCGTGAAGCAGTGGGACCGCTTCAAGCACATCCACTGGGGCACGCTCGCGCACTCGACGCACCTGCGCGGGGCGGGCACCTACGACGTGAAGACGGGCGAGGAGCGCCTGCGCGTGCAGGTGACACTCGCGACGCGCATCCCCGAGGACGTATGCCGCGGCGCCAACCTCGGCTACCTCGACCCGGACTCCCTCGACGTCGCGGCCGAGGCGGAGGGCGGGACGTTCGTGGTGCCCAACGCCGGCGAGGTCCTCTTCCGGCTGCGCTGACCCGTCGACCGTCGGGTCACGAGCCGCATCGGCATGACGATGGGCTCGCGGCTCGGCACGGCCCCGCCGACCATGGCGACGAGGTTGCGCACCCCGGTCGCGCCCATGGCGTGGAGCGGTGCGGCGACCGTGGTGAGCTCCGGCTCGGTGATCTCGGCGAGGAGCGTGTTGTCGAAGCCGACGACGCTGACGTCGCCCGGCACGCCGAGGCCGAGGCGCAGCAGACCCTTGAGCACACCGATCGCGACGACGTCGTTGTACGCGATGACCGCCGTGGCGCGCTGGTTCGAGATCTCGCGGGCGCGGGCGAAACCGGCCTGGACGGTGGGGGTGTTGGACGGGCCGACCCGCTTGACCTTGAGATCGAGCTCATAGGCCGCCTCGCGCAGCGCCTGCCACCGCACCCCGTCGGTCCAGCTCGACTCGGGCCCGGCGACGTAGGTGACGGTGTCGTGGCCGAGCTCGGCGAGGTGCTCGACCGCGCGGCGCATCCCCCGGGCGTTGTCGACGAGGATGCTCGGCACCTCGGGCAGTCGGCGGTTGAGGACGATGACCGGCTTCTGCTTGGCCATCATGCGGATCGCCTGGTCCGACATGCGCGAGCTCGTCAGGAGCACACCCTCGACGGCGCGCAGCTCGCGTTCGGTCCACTCCCGCTCGAGCTGGGCGTCCTCCTGGGTGTGCGAGAGCAGCACGGTGTAGCCGAGCTCGCCGGCCGCCTCGTGGGCTCCGCGGATGATGTCGGCGTAGAACGGGTTCGTGATGTCCGTGACGACGAGTGCGATCGAGCGCGTACGGGTCGGCACGAGACCCGCGAGCGAGCCCGACCGGTAGCCGAGCTTCTGGGCCGCCTCGAAGATCCGGGCCGCCGTCTCGGCGTTGACCCTCCCGGGCCGCGCGAAGGCCCGCGACACCGTCGAAGCAGCCACCCCGGCAGCCTCGGCGACGTCGTAGATCGTCGGGCGACGCTCCATGCCCCACACCCTAGTGACCCCACCC
>JABFXB010000191.1 GCA_013361975.1 Dermatophilaceae bacterium | reverse complement strand
GGGACCGGCCAACTTCGCCTCACGATCACTCGCTACGCGGTGGCGTCCGTTCCTCCCTGTCGGGCTGACGAAGAGAACACTAACCGGGCCCCCGCCGAAAACACAAATCCACCCGACCAGACACGAGCAGAAGGGCGGATCCCGTTGCCACACAAGGAGATCCGCCCTTCTGACGTCTTGAGTGCGGTGCTCCGCGCCCCTCAGCCGTGCTCAGCCACGCCGGGCAGCGGCGAGGTTACGGCGCCCACGCTTGATCACCGCGACGGTGCCGTGCAGGAAGTCGTCCTCACGCAGCAGCTGGTCGGGGTCGGTGACCTTGACGTTGTTGAGCGACGCTCCCCCTTCGCCGATGGCACGACGAGCCCCGTTGCGGGAGTCGACGAGGCCCACGGCGACGAGGGCGTCGACGAGCGAGGTGCCCACGGCGACCTCGGCTCCCGGCAGCTCCGCGGTGGCGTCACCGAGCGTGCGCGGGTCGAGGCCGGCGAGGTCCCCCCTGCCGAACAAGGCCTCCGACGCCGCCTGGACGGCCGCCGTCGCCTCGGCCCCGTGCACGAGGGTCGTCACGTCCGCCGCGAGCAGCCGCTGCGCGGTGCGCCGGAACGGCTCCTCGGCCACCTGCTTCTCGAGGTCGGCGATCTCGTCGGGAGTGCGGTCGGTGAACACCTTGAGCAGCTTGACCACCGACGCGTCCTCGACGTTGATCCAGTACTGGTAGAACGCGTACGGGCTCGTCATGTCGGCGCTCAGCCACACCGCGTTCCCCTCCGACTTGCCGAACTTGGTGCCGGCGGCGTCGGTGAGCAACGGCGTCGTGAAGCAGTGCACCGACTGCCCCTCGACACGGTGGACGAGGTCGACGCCGGCGGTGAGGTTGCCCCACTGGTCGGCGCCTCCGGTCTGCAGCGTGCACCCGTGTGCGCGGTAGAGCTCGAGGAAGTCGAGCGCCTGGAGGATCTGGTAGCTGAACTCGGTGTACGAGATGCCCTGCTCGCTCTCGAGCCGCGCCGCGACGGCGTCCTTGCGCACCATCTGGTTGACCCGGAAGTGCTTGCCGATGTCGCGCAGGAAGTCGAGCGCGCTGATCGGCGCGGTCCAGTCGAGGTTGTTGACGAGCAGCGCCGCGTTGTCGCCCTCGAAGGCGAGGAACGGCCGCACCTGCTGCTCGATGCGGGCGACCCAGTCGGCCGTCTGCTCCTTGGTCTTGAGCACCCGCTCGGACGTCGGGCGCGGGTCGCCGATGAGACCGGTGGACCCCCCGACGAGGCAGATGACCCTGTGCCCGGCGCGCTGGAAGTGCCGCAGCACGACGAGCTGCACGAGGTTGCCGAAGTGCAGCGACGGAGCGGTCGGGTCGAACCCGCAATACAGCGTGAGGGGTCCCTCCGCGAGTGCTTCGCGCAGCGCCGCCTCGTCGGTGGACTGTGCCACCAGGCCGCGCCACTGCAGCTCGTCGAAGATGTCCGTCACGGGTATCGGTGTCCTCTCTGTCGCGCGGGCTCCGTGCCCACCGCCGCCAAGCCTGCCGTATGCCGCCCCGCCGCAGCCACCGAGTACCGCCCGTTGGCCTCTCGGCCGCTCAGCGCCCCGGTGCCGCCGGCAGGGGCTCAGCGCCGCTTGCGCACGACGCCCGGCCGGTAGGCCGACACGCTGGGCTCGCCGTCGACCCAGAAGCGCCACGGGTAGGTCGTTCCGTCGCCACCCGGCCCGCTGACGCCGACACGCGGCCCCACGCGTACGTCACCGGGTGCAGCCGGCTCCCCCGCGCTCACGACGAGGTCGATGGGATCGCCGAGCGGCGGTCGGCAGAAGTCGAGGCCGGTCTGCTCGCGACCCATCGCGAGGGCCTGGCCGATGCGCCCCGGGCCGCGGGCCCAGTCGCGCTCGCGCACCGGCCCCCTGCGCGCGCGGACGAGCTCGTGCCCCTCGACCACCTCGCCGGCGCGCACGAGGACGGCCGACGCGGTGCCGACCTCGCCCACGACGAGGTTGACGCACCAGTGGTGGCCGTAGGTGAAGTAGACGTAGGTGAAGCCGGCCGGCCCGAACATCGGCCGGGTGCGCGGGGTCACCCCGCGGTAGGCGTGGGATCCGGGGTCGAGCTCACCGGCATACGCCTCGAGCTCGGTGAGACGCAGGGTCACCCCGCCGTACGAGAGGTGACGACCGAGCAGGTCGCGGGCGACCTCGACCGAGGGACGGGCGAAGAAGTCCCGTGGCAGGCGTTCGTCGGCGCTCACGCCGCCACCGTAACCGCAGGGCCGCCCGCCGAAACGCGTGGCCTCAGAGGCCCGTGTCGACCCAGGCGCGGGCGAGGGACGCCCGCTCGCCGGCGGCCACGAGCTGCTCGGCAACCCGAACGGGCGCCGTGCCGCCCACGGCGTCACGAGAGGCGAGCGACCCCTCCACGGAGAGGACACTGCGCACCTCGGGCGTCAGGTGCTCGCTGATGCGGGCGAAGTCGTCGTCGGTGAGGTCCCACAGCTCGATGCCGCGCGCCTCGCAGTCCCGAACGCAGGCACCGGCCACCTCGTGGGCGACCCGGAACGGCACACCCTCGCGGACGAGCCACTCGGCGATGTCGGTGGCGAGCGCAAACCCTTGCGGCGCAAGGGACTCCAGCCGGTCGGTGTGGAACGTCAGTGTCGCGACCATGCCCGAGAACGCCGGGAGGAGCACCTCGAGGGTGTCGACCGCATCGAAGACGGGCTCCTTGTCCTCCTGGAGGTCGCGGTTGTAGGCGAGGGGCAGCGCCTTGAGCGTCGTGAGCAGGCCGGCGAGGTCTCCGACGAGGCGACCGGCCTTGCCCCGCGCGAGCTCCGCGACGTCGGGGTTCTTCTTCTGCGGCATGATGCTCGACCCGGTGGAGTACGCGTCGTCGAGGGTGACGAACGAGAACTCCTTGGTCGCCCAGATGACGACCTCCTCGGCGATGCGGGAGATGTCGACGGCCGTCATCGCCGCGACGAACGCGAACTCGGCCACGAAGTCGCGCGAGGCGGTGCCGTCGATGGAGTTCTCGACGGCCCGGGCGAACCCGAGGTCCTTCGCGACGAGCTCGGGGTCGAGGCCGAGCGAGGAGCCGGCCAGGGCGCCCGATCCGTAGGGCGAGGCGTCGGTGCGGGCGTCCCAGTCACGCAGGCGGTCGACGTCACGCAGCAGAGCCCAGGCGTGCGCGAGCAGGTGGTGGCTGAGGAGGACCGGCTGGGCGTGCTGCAGGTGGGTGCGCCCGGGCATCGAGACGCCGAGGTGCTGCTTCGCCTGCGCGACGAGAGCGTCGACGACGTCGAGCACGAGCCCGCCGACGACCCGGGCGTGCTCACGCAGGTACATCCGGAACAGGGTTGCCACCTGGTCGTTGCGTGAGCGACCCGCGCGGAGGCGACCGCCGAGGTCCGGCCCCACCCTCTCGATGAGGCCGCGCTCGAGGGCCGTGTGGACGTCCTCGTCGTCGTCGGCCGGCACGAAGGCACCGGAGACGACATCGGCCTCAAGTCGGTCGAGCCCCTCGAGCATGCCGGTCAGGTGCTCCTGGGTCAGCAGGCCTGCGGCGTGCAGCACCCTGGCGTGCGCGCGCGAGCCCGCGATGTCGTGCGGGGCGAGGCGCCAGTCGAAGTGCGTGCTCTTGGACAGGGCCGCGAGCGCCTGGTCGGGACCACCGGCGAAGCGGCCGCCCCAGAGGCTGACACGGGCGGACTGCTCGCCGGTGCCGGTGGGTGCGTCGGTGGTCATCGGGGATCCTCCTGAGTGGAACGGGTGGGAGTCGGGTGGTTCTTCGCGGCACCGCGCCGGGCACCGCCGGGCCGGCCGGGGCTCAGTCGCGTGTGCCGACGAGGGCCTGGAGCCGCTCGGCGACCGCGACCGCCTGCTTCGCACCGGCCGTGACGATCATGATGGTGTCATCGCCGGCGATGGTGCCGACCACGTCGGGGTCACGAGCCTGGTCGATGGCCGAGGCGAGGTAGTTGGCGGCGCCCGGCGGGGTGCGGAGCACGACGAGGCTCTGCGCCGGCGTGGCGGAGACGAGCAGCTCCTCGCAGGTGCGGCGCAACCGCGCTGAGGCGGCCTCACCGATCGACCCGACTGCGGCGACCTCGCCGCCCTCGCCCGGGACGGCATACACGAGCGCCCGCCCGCGGCGTACCTTGACGGCGCCGAGCTCGACGAGGTCGCGTGACAGCGTCGCC
>JABFXB010000189.1 GCA_013361975.1 Dermatophilaceae bacterium | reverse complement strand
GCTGTACGTCGCGCCGGGGATGCCCTCGCGCGGCCAGCCCTCGTCGACCCGCCGTTCCGACCGGCGTGGGGAGTACGCGGCGACGGACGACACGTGCACGAGATGCGTGCGGCCGGTGCGGAGAGCAGCCCGCGCGACCCGCTCGACGATCCCGACCGACGCGCGCTGCAGGTAGGCGGGTCGACGCATGGGCTGAAAGGCCCAGGCGAGGTTCACGAGGGCGTCCGCCGACGCGACGAGCACGTCGAGGTCGGGCTCGCAGGCGGTCTGGGACAGGTCGAGGGACGACCAGGTGACGTCCGAGGAGACGACCGCCGCAGGGGCGGGCGGGCGGCGGGCGACGGCGTGCAGGTCGTGGCCCCTGCCCGAGAGTGCCCGCAGCAGGGCCGTGCCCAGGTTGCCACTCGCCCCGGTGACCACGATGCGCACGGTCCGCTCTCCTGCCGTCGACACGCGCCGACGGGGCCGCCTGCGCCGTTTCCCGTGTACCCGTGGGCGGGCCGTTGACACGTGCAGGATCGGGTACGCGTCCGCCAAGCCACACGAGAGAGGTGAACCATGAGCGGGACACTCCCCCGAGTCGCCGTCGTGACCGGTGCCGACTCCGGCATCGGCCGCGCGACCGCACTGCTGCTCGCGTCCGAGGGGTTCGACATCGGCATGACGATGCACGAGGACGAGGACGGAGCGCGCCGCACGGCCGCCGATGTCGTCGAACGTGGACAACGTTGCGCCGTCGAGCCATTCGATGCCGCCTCGTCTCAGGCCGGCGAGGTCGTCGACCGCCTCGCCGACTCGCTCGGCGGCATCGGCGTGCTCGTCAACGTCGCGGGCACCGGCCACTCGACGCCGGCCCTCGAGCTCGACCTCGTGACGTGGAACGGGGTGCTCGCCACCGACCTCAGCGGGCCGTTCCTGTGCGCCCGCCACGCCGCACGCCGCATGGTGCAGGCCGGGCGAGGTGGCCGCATCGTCAACGTGACGAGTGTCCACGAGCACGTGCCGCGCCTGGGGGCTGCCGCCTACTGCGCGGCCAAGGCCGGCCTCGGCATGCTGACCAAGGTGCTCGCCCTCGAGCTGGCTGAGCACGGCATCACCGTCAACGCCGTGGCCCCCGGCGAGATCGCCACGGAGATGACGGGCCAGGACGAGGAGGACGCGTATCGCACGTCACGGCCCGGCAACCCGCTGGGGCGGCCTGGGCACGTCAACGAGGTCGCGTCGGTCATCGGCTTCCTCGCGTCTCCGCGGGCCGCCTACGTCACCGGGTCCTCGTATGCGGTCGACGGCGGCCTCATGCTGATGAGCGCGCACGGCCACGACGACGCCGACCCCGGGTGGAGACGGCTCTGAGCCTCCTCGTCAGCGCAGCACTCCCGAGCTCGTGACAGCCTCCACCGAGAGGGTGCGGTAGCCGACCGCCTCGAAGAGGACCGTGATGCGGTCCTCTTCGACTGCCATCACGATCCCGTCGCCCCACTCGTCGTGCGAGACGGAGGCCTCGAGCTCGAAGGGACCGCTGCTCGCGCGCCTCGTCCGTGCCGTGCCCGCCTCGCACCTGTCACAGCTCCCGCACGGCTCGGAGAGGTGTTCCCCGAAGTAGCCGAGCAGGAACTGGCGCCGGCAGCCGGTCGTCTCCGAGTAGCCGCGCATCATCTCGAGGCGCGACCGGATCAGGGACTGGTGCTCCTCGGCTCTTTCCACCGCGGCCCGCACGGCATCGGCCGTCGAGACGCCGGGCACGTGGGCGACCTTCCCCCGCCTCACCGTTCGCAGCGCCCCGACCTGCTCGAGCAGGTTGACGGCCCTGGTGCGCGCGGTGCGCGACAGGCCGGCGGCTCGCTCGAGCTCACGGGCACCCATCGGGCCGTCCGCCGCTCGCAGCGCCTTCGACACCGACCGCAGTGCGTCCTCAGGGGCCCTCGCCGCGGTGAGGAACGCCTGCAGGTGGAGGTCCTCGGGGCGGTAGAACAGCTCGGCCGTCGCCGGTTCGCCGTCACGGCCGGCCCTCCCGATCTGCTGGTAGTACGCGTCGAGCGAGTCGGGCGCCGCGGCGTGGAGGACGAAGCGGAGGTCCGGCTTGTCGATGCCCATCCCGAAGGCCGACGTCGCCACGACCACCGCGACGTCGTCGGAGCCGAACGCGTCGTGCACCTCCTCGCGGCGGGCGGCCGCCAGGCCGGCGTGGTAGGGGGCGGCGGAAGCCCCACGACGTTGCAGCTCGGTCGCCAGGCGGTCGGCGTCCACCCGCCGGCCGACGTAGACGATGCCGGCGTGGCCGTCCGCGGCGAGGGCGGCCGCTCGAGCCACGACAGCCTCGCGCTGCTCCTCCGCCTCCGTCGCCAGCGCGACGGAGAGCTTCAGGTTCGGGCGGTCGAAGCTCGTCACGGTCTCCGCGACGTCGCGCATCCCGAGACGTTCGATGATGTCGTCGCGCACCGGTCTGGCCGCCGTTGCCGTCAGCGCGACCACCGGTGGGTGGCCCAGGCTCTCGACGACCGGCCTGAGCCGCAGGTAGTCCGGACGGAAGTCGTGCCCCCAGGACGAGACGCAGTGCGCCTCGTCGACGACGAAGAGCCCCGGCCCGGAGGCGGCGAGCCGCTCCACGGCCTCGCCGTCGGCCAGCTGCTCGGGCGAGAGGAAGAGGTAGCGCGCCTCGCCGCGAGCCACCGCATCCCAGGCTCCCCGACGTTCGGCCGCCGTCTGGAGCGAGTTGACGAGGAACGCGCCGCCGACGCCGACCCGCTCCAGGGCCTCGACCTGGTCACGTTGCAGGGCTAGAAGTGGCGACACGACGACGGCCGGACCGTCGAGCAGGAGGGCCGGCAGCTGGTAGATCGCCGACTTGCCGGCACCGGTGGGCAGCACTGCCAGCAGGTCTCGCCCGGCGAGCACGTGCTCCATGGCGTCGAGCTGGTATGCGTGCAGCTGCTCCCAGCCGAACGACTCGGTCGCGACGCGCTGCAGCTCTTCACGGGTCTTGTCAGGCACGGGCCTCACCTACCCGCCTCGCCGCTGCCACCAGCGCCCGCTCGGCATCGGCTCGGCATCGGCTCGGCATCGGCTCGGCAGTCGGCCGGGACGGTCGGGTGGGTAAGGAGGCAGCAGGCCCGGGAGCCGGGCCACGGAACCACAGCACCCGAGGAGCGCCATGTCCAACGACGCCATCGTCCTGTTGAAGAACGACCACCAGGAGGTGCGCAAGCAGTTCCGGGCCTTCCGCAAGGCTGACCTCACTCCGGTGCAGAAGCAGACCATCGTCGACACGATCCTCGAGCTGCTCACCGTGCACACGTACGTCGAGAACGAGGTCATGTACCCCCGCGTGCGCGAGCTGCTGCCCGACCTCGAGGACGACGTGCTGGAGTCGTACGAGGAGCACCACGTGGCCGACGTGCTCTGCATGGAGCTGGCGTCGATGGACGCCACCGACGAGCGGTTCGACGCCAAGACCACGGTGCTCATCGAGAACGTCGAGCACCACATGGAGGAGGAGGAGCAGGAGTGGTTCCCCAAGGTGCGTGACGGCCTCGGCCGCAAGCAGCTGCAGGAGCTCGGTGAGGAGCTGCTCGAGGCGAGGAAGCGCGCCCCGCGCCGTCCCGAGCAGCCCAGCGCCATGAAGAAGGCGGTCGACGCCGTCATCTCCTGACCGGAGCGCCGTTCGAGCGCCGATCGACCGGGTAGGGGCCCGGCATGGAACCGTCACACGCCACGACCACGCCGCCCCCCGCCGTCGGTCTCGTCGAGCGGCTGGTCGAGGGCCGGCCGTCGCTCGACGCGCCGGCCGCAGCCCTCGCCCCGCTCGCCGCCCACCTCCGCGGCACGGGCGCCTGGCGACGCCTCGTCACCGGCGAGGCCATGGGACATGCCGCCCACCCCTTCCTCACCGACCTGCCCATCGGCTTCTGGACCTCCTCGGCGTTGCTCGACCTCGTGGGTGGCCCCGGGGCCGCGGCAGCCTCGCGGCGCCTCGTCGGCGCGGGACTCGCCTCGGCGCCGGCCGCAGCGCTGACCGGCGTCGTCGAGTACGCCGGCATCGGTGCGAGGCCACGCCGTGTCGCGGTGGTGCACGCGGGCCTCAACGTCGTCTCCCTGGGGCTGTATGCCGCCTCGTGGGCGGCGCGGCCGCGGCACCGTGGGCGCGGGGTGGCGCTGGGACTGGCCGGCCTCTCGGTGGCCGGGCTGTCGGCATACCT
>JABFXB010000129.1 GCA_013361975.1 Dermatophilaceae bacterium | reverse complement strand
GCGCGGTCGCCCAGCTCGCGCAGGGCGATGACGAGCGAGATGCCGGCCTGACCTGCGCCCACGACCAGGAGGGGTGCCGACGACTCGCCCGTGCTGCGGTCGGCGCCCTCGGTCTGCTCGGTGGCCATGCCTGCCACCCTAGGGTGGCAGGCATGACGTGGTCGCCAGCGCATCCCGAGACGGTGTTCACCTACGGCGCTCCGCAGCTGAAGTTCGGCCCGGGCGCTGCCGACGAGATCGGTCACGACCTGGGCGCCCTCGGAGCGACCCGCGTGCTGGTCGTCACCGACGCCGGGGTGCTCGCGACGGGCTGGCCCGACCGGGTGGCCGAGGGCATCCGCGAGAGCGGGCTCGAAGCGGTCGTGCACGACTCGGCGCACGTCGAGCCCACCGACGCCAGCCTGGCAGCGGCGATCGAGCGGGCCCGCGCCGACGGCCCCTTCGATGGCTTCGTCGCCGTCGGGGGCGGGTCGTCCATCGACACGGCGAAGGCCGTCGACCTGCTGCTCACCAACGGTGGCGATCTCATGGACTACGTCAACGTGCCGGTCGGTGCGGGCCGGGCGCCGAGCCGTCCGCTCGCACCGCTCGTCGCCGTGCCCACGACGACCGGCACCGGCGCCGAGAGCACCACGATCTGCGTGCTCGACGTGCTCGACCTCAAGGTGAAGACCGGCATCAGCCACGTGCGCCTTCGACCCACGCTCGCCGTCGTCGACCCGAGACTCACCGCGAGCCAGCCCCCGGGCGTCACCGCCAGCGCGGGCATGGACATCCTGTGCCACGCCCTCGAGAGCTGGACGGCCCGGCCCTACACGAGCTACGAGCGCAAGCAGCCGGGTGAGCGGGTGCCCTACTGCGGCAGCAACCCCATCTCGGATCTCTGGGCCGAACGCTCGATGTCATTGCTGGCCAAGGCGTTCCGCCGCGCCGTTCGCGACAGCTCCGACGAGGACGCGCGCGCGGACATGGCTCTCGCCGCGACCTTCGCCGGGCTCGGATTCGGCAACGCGGGCGTCCACGTGCCGCACGCGAACGCGTACCCCGTGGCCGGGCGCGTGCGCGACTTCCACCCTGACGGCTACCCCGGCGGCGAGCCGATGGTCCCGCACGGCATGGCCGTCGCGCTCACCGCGCCCGAAGCGTTCCGCTGGACGTTCGAGGCCGACCCCGGGCGGCACCTCGCGGCCGCCCGGCTGCTCGCCCCGGACGGTGCTGCGGCGCGGTCAGACCGCAGCCCAGAGCCCCGTGACGTGCTGCCGCGCGTCCTCGTCGACCTGATGCGCGACATCGGCATGCCCAACGGCCTGTCCGCCGTGGGCTACTGCGAGGCGGACGTCCCCGACCTGGTCGAGGGATCGCTGCGCCAGCAGCGGCTGCTCGCGACAGCGCCCCGCGAGGTCGATGCGGACGCCCTCGCCGGCGTCCTGAGCAGGTCCCTGCAGCTCTGGGACTGAGCTTCGGGCGCGAGGCGGTCGCGGCGGCATACAGTGCCGTCTGTGACGACCGAGCCCACGCACCTGCCCCTGCCCCTCGAGTCCGACTGGCTCGACTGGGTCGGCGCCCGCGGCGAGCAGCAGCTCGCGCTGGCCCGTTCGCTCGTCGACGGGCTGCGCACCGCCCCGCCCAGGGAGCCGCTCGAGGTGCTCCGCGTCTGGAACGACGCGCAGACGGCGCTCTCCAACGCGGGCTCGGTCGGGTCGCTCTTCTCAGAGGTGCACCCCGACACGCAGGTGCGCGACCGCGCGGAGGCCGTGGCGCAGCAGGTGCAGAAGCTCGACACCGACCTCGGTCTCGACACCGAGCTGTACGCCGTCTTCGCCGGCCTCGACGGCAGCGGGCTCGACGCCGACGCCTCTCGCGTGCTCGAGCGCACCCTGCGCGACTTCCGCAGGTCGGGCGTCGACCGCGACGAGGCGACGCGCGACCGCCTGCGCGAGCTGAGCGAGCGCGCCATCCTGCTGAGCCAGGAGTTCAGCAAGAACATCCGCGAGAACGTCCGCAGCATCCGAGTCACGCCCGACCGCCTGGCCGGTATGCCGGCCGACTGGGTCGAGGCGCACCGGGTCGACTCCGACGGGTTCGTCACGGTCACCACCGACTACCCCGACGTCGTGCCGTTCCGCACCTTCGCCCACGACGCCGAGGCCCGCCGCCAGCTCGTCACCGAGTTCCTGACGATCGCGTGGCCCGACAACGACCGGGTGCTCCAGGACATCTTCGCGGTGCGCCGCGAGCACGCCGGGCTGCTCGGCTACGAGTCGTGGGCCGACTACGACGCCGAGGTCAAGATGATCGGCAGCGGCAAGGCGATCGGCGAGTTCATCGACCGCATCACCGAGCTGTCGACGGCGAGCGCCGAGCGTGACAAGGCGGTGCTGCTCGAGCGCCTGCGCCAGGACCGCCCCGACGCCACCGACATCGACGGCGCCGACACGGCCTACTACGCCGAGCTCGTCCGCAAGGAGCAGCTGGCCGTCGACGCCCAGCGCGTGCGCACCTACTTCTCGTTCGAGGCGGTGCGCCAGGGCCTGCTCGACGTCACCCGGCGCCTCTTCGGCCTCGACTGGACCCCCGTGCCCCGCGAGGACGCCCGCACCTGGCACGAGGAGGTCGCCACCTACGACGTCTCGTTCCAGGGCGAGCGCATCGGCCGCATCCACCTCGACCTGCACCCCCGCGACGGCAAGTACAAGCACGCGGCGCAGTTCGACCTCGCCCGCGGCGTCAACGGCACCCAGCTCGCCGAGGGGGTGCTCGTCTGCAACTTCAACCGCGGTCTGATGGAGCACGACGAGGTCGTCACCCTCTTCCACGAGTTCGGCCACCTCGTCCACCACGTGCTGGCGGGCCGCATGGACTGGGTGCGCTTCTCGGGCGTCGCGACCGAGTGGGACTTCGTCGAGGCGCCGAGCCAGATGCTCGAGGAGTGGGCCTGGGACGCCGACGTGCTCGCGACCTTCGCCCGCAACGCCGAGGGCGAGACGATCCCCGCCGAGCTCGTCGAGGCGATGCGCAGGGCCGACGACTTCGGCAAGGGCTACGACGCGCGCACGCAGATGTTCTACGCGGCGCTCTCCTACGACTTCCACGTCAACCAGACCGACGACCTGACGGCCCGGCTGCGCGAGCTCATGGCCCGCTACTCCGTCTTCCCGTACCTGCCGGGCACGCACATGCAGTGCCACTTCGGGCACCTCGACGGTTACAGCAGTGCCTACTACACGTACATGTGGTCGCTCGTCATCGCGAAGGACATGTTCTCGGCGTTCGACCGTGGCGACCTCTTCGACCCCGAGGTCGCGGGCGCGTACCGCGACAAGGTGCTCGCCCAGGGTGGCCGCCGTGACGCCGCCGACCTCGTCGAGGACTTCCTCGGTCGGCCCTACACCTTCGACGCGTATGCCGCCTGGCTCGCGGAGTGACTGCCTGACCGTCGCGGCCCTGGCGACCTACCCCGTCAAGTCGTTGGCGGGCGTCGACGTGCGCGCGGCGTGCGTCGACGAGGTGGGGCTGCGCGGTGACCGGCGGTGGGCGGTCGTGGATCCGGCCGGCACGAAGGTGACAGCCCGCGAGGAGCACGCCCTGCTGGGGCTGCGCGCGGAGCCCAGGGACGGCGGCGGCATACGGCTGCTCGCCAAGGGCTCCGGGCGCACCGGGGATGCGGGGGACGCTGCGGGCGCGGCGGCCCTCGACGTCGAGCCGCCCCGTGACGCAGCGCCGGTCGCGGTGTCCTTCAGCGGGCAGGACCGAGCGCGACCGGCGGGCCCCGCGGCCGACGCGTGGCTGTCCGAGCGCGTCGGCAGGCCGCTGCGCCTCGTGTGGCAGGACGACGAGACGCACCGCCCCGTGCGGCCCGAGATGGGCGGTCAGGCCGGCGAGCGCAACTCGCTGTCCGACGCCGCGCCGCTGCACGTGACCACCGAGCCGTCGTTGGCGCGTCTCAACGACTGGCTGCTCGAGACCGCGATGGAGCGCGGCGAGGAGCCGCCCGGGCCACTCGGGCACGACCGCTGGCGGCCCAACGTCGTCATCGCGGGCGGCGAGCCGTTCGCCGAGGACTCGTGGCGCTCGGTGCGCATCGGCGAGGTGCCGTTCCGCGCGACGATGGTGTGCGACCGGTGCGTCATGACGACGATCGACCGCACCGACCTGCGCACCTCCAAGGAGCCGATCCGCACCCTCGCCCGGCACCGGAGGTGG
>JABFXB010000524.1 GCA_013361975.1 Dermatophilaceae bacterium | reverse complement strand
CTCCGACACCCAACGTCCCACCCCCTCCCGGCTGGACCTGCGACGCGACGACCTCGTCCTTCTTCATTATCTTCCCCTACCCGCACGGCGACCTCGAACGACGCGACACCCGCCGCCGGACGGCATACATCTGCCAATCCGGCTGGTGTGGTTGGGCAGGAGGTGACAACGCGCGTGCTCGCGCGCGCTCCCTAGGCTCACGCCATGACGACCGCCTCGACGAGCAAGGACGCAGCGTGAGGGTGCTCGTGGCGCTGGGCGGCAACGCCATGACCGGACCCGACGGCAGCGCGACGCCCCAGGCCCAGCGGGCGGCGATCGCGGTCGCCAGCGAGCACCTCGCCGACCTGGTCGCGGCCGGCCACGAGGTCGTCGTGACGCACGGCAACGGACCCCAGGTCGGCAACCTCCTCGTCAAGAACGAGCTCGCCGCGCACGTCGTGCCCCCGGTCCCGCTCGACTGGTGTGGCGCCCAGACGCAGGGCACCATCGGCTTCACCCTGCTCGACACCCTCGAGGCGTCCCTCGCCGCACGCGGCGCCGAGCGTCCGGTCGCAGCGATCGTCACGCGTACGCTCGTGGCCGCCGACGACCCCGGCTTCACCCGGCCGACCAAGCCGATCGGGCGTTTCCTCCCCCGCGAGCAGGCCCAGGCACTCATCGACCACGGCGAGCGCTGGGAGGACCGCGGCGAGAAGGGCTGGCGCCGAGTCGTCGCCTCCCCCGAGCCGATCGAGGTGCTCGAGACGCCGACGCTGCTCACGCTCCTCGGGGCGGGCTACGTCGTGGTCGCGGCCGGCGGTGGCGGCATCCCCGTCGTGAGGAGCGCGAGCGGCGCGGTGCACGGCGTCGAGGCCGTCATCGACAAGGACCTCACGGCCGCGCTCCTCGCCCGGGCGGTCGGCGCCGACGTGCTCGTCATCGCCACCGACGTCCCCTACGCCGTCGCCGGCTGGGGCACCCCCGATGCGCACGACATCGGCCGCGTCACCCTCGCGGAGATGGAGTCGTATGCCGCCGCCGGCCACTTCGCGTCGGGCTCCATGGGCCCCAAGATCGACGCCGCGATGCGTTTCGTGCGCGCCGGCGGCAGCCGCTCCATCGTCACGGCCCTCGACCAGCTGGCGACCGCCATCGACGGCCACATCGGGACCGTCATCGAAAACCCTGAAAGAGAAAGGTGATTCACGTGCCCGAAGCCATTGAGGTGCGCAAGGTCCCCATCCACTCGGTCGCCGACGCGTCGGAGCTCGCCAAGCTCATCGACGACGGCGTCATGGAGGCCACCCGGGTGATCGCCATCATCGGCAAGACCGAGGGCAACGGCGGCGTCAACGACTACACGCGCATCATCGCCGACCGCGCCTTCCGTGAGGTGCTCGTCGAGAAGGGCGCGCCGGCCGAGCAGGTCAAGCAGGTCCCGATCGTGTGGTCCGGCGGCACCGACGGCGTCATCAGCCCGCACGCGACGATCTTCGCGACCGTGCCGGCCGACAAGGCCGAGCCGTCCGACGACCTGCGGCTCACCGTCGGCTTCGCCATGAGCGAGCCGATCAAGCCCGAGGAGATCGGCTACGTCGCCATGGTGCAGAAGGTCGCCGACGCCGTGAAGGTGGCCATGGAGCGCGCCGGCATCACCGACCCCGGCGATGTGCACTACGTGCAGACCAAGACCCCGCTGCTGACGATCCACACCATCCGTGACGCGAAGTCCCGTGGACACGAGGTCTGGACCGAGCACACCCACGAGTCGATGGACCTCTCCAACGGCACCACCGGGCTCGGCATCGCCGTCGCGCTCGGCGAGATCGAGATGCCGACCGACGCCGACATCATGCACAACCGCTCGCTGTTCTCGTCGGTCGCGTCGTGCAGCTCGGGCGTCGAGCTCGACCAGGCGCAAGTGGTCGTGGTCGGCAACGCCCGAGGCGTCGGCGGCCGCTATCGCATCGGCCACTCCGTGATGAAGGACGCGCTCGACGCCGACGGCATCTGGGAGGCGATCAAGGACGCCGGCCTCGACCTGCCCGAGCGCGCCCACTCCTCCGACATCCGGGGCCGTCTGGTCAACGTGTTCCTCAAGTGCGAGGTGAGCCAGGACGGCCAGGTGCACGGCCGCCGCAACGCGATGCTCGACGACTCCGACGTGCACTGGCACCGCCAGATCAAGTCGTGCGTCGGCGGCGTCACGGCGTCGGTGACGGGTGACCCGGCGGTGTTCGTGTCGGTGTCGGCCGCGCACCAGGGCCCCGACGGCGGTGGCCCCGTGGCCGCGATCGTCGACCTCGGCGAGGGCGACCCCACCGGCTACCGCTGGACCCGCTGACACCACCCCCAAACGTCGAGAGGCCACGAACGGCCCACCTGCGCGAGTCGAGAGGCCACGTCCTGTGCACAGGACGTGGCCTCTCGACGGTCCACCAGGGGCCGAACGTGGCCTCTCGACGGTGCACCAGGGGCCAAACGTGGCCTCTCGACGGTGTCAGTGGGCGAAGTGGCGGGTGCCGGTGAAGTACATCGTCACGCCGGCCTCCTTCGCCGCCTCGATGACCTCGTCGTCGCGAATCGAGCCACCGGGAGCCACGACCGCCCGCACGCCCGCCTCGAGCAGGATCTGCAGGCCGTCGGCGAACGGGAAGAACGCATCGGACGCCGCCACCGAGCCCTGTGCGCGCTCCCCACCTGCACGGCGCACCGCGAGGTAGCAGGAGTCGACGCGGTTGACCTGGCCCATGCCGACGCCGACCGCCGCCCCGTCGCGGGCCAGCAGGATCGCGTTCGACTTCACGGCGCGGATCGCGCGCCACGCGAACTGCAGGTCGGCGAGCGTGGCGTCGTCGGCGGCCTCTCCGGCCACGAGGCGCCAGTTCGCGGCGTCGTCGCCACCGGTCACCGAGTCGCCGTCACCGTGCACCACGGCGTCGACGCGGTCGACGGACTGCACGAGAAGGCCGCCGCTGATCGGTCGTGTCTCGAGCGGGTCGGACGCCTCGGCCATACCGGCCGGCAGGCGCAGCACACGGAGGTTCTTCTTGGCGGTGAGGATCTCGAGCGCCTCGGGCTCGTAGTCCGGCGCGATGATGACCTCGGTGAAGACCGGCTTGGCGGCCGCAGCCATCGCGGCGGTCACGGTGCGGTTCGCGGCGATGATGCCACCGTAGGCGCTGACCGGGTCGGTCGCGTGGGCCCGCTCGTACGCCTCCTCGATCGTCGCGCCGACGGCGATGCCGCACGGGTTGGCGTGCTTGATGATCGCGACGGTCGGCTGGTCGCCGTGGTCGTGCGCGGCGCGCACCGCGGCGTCGGTGTCGACGTAGTTGTTGTACGACATCTCCTTGCCGTGCAGCTGCTCGGCGGACGCGACGCCCGGGCGCCAGTGGCGGTAGAGCGCGGCCTGCTGGTGCGGGTTCTCGCCGTAGCGCAGCGCGGCCGCGCGGTCGAACGTCGCGCCCGTCCAGGCCGGGAAGCCCGTGCCGTCGGAGGTGTCCGCGTACGAGTTGGCCATCCAGCTCGCGACCGCCACGTCGTACGACGCGGTGTGCACGAACGCCTCGGCAGCCAGGCGCTGACGTTGGGCAAGGGTGAAACCGCCGGCCCCGAGCGCGTCGGCCACCTCGCCGTATGCCGCCGGGCTCGTCACGATCGCGACGCTCGGGTGGTTCTTGGCCGCCGCCCGCACCATCGACGGGCCGCCGATGTCGATCTGCTCGATGCACTCGTCGGGGGTGGCACCCGAGGCGACGGTCTCGCGGAAGGGGTAGAGGTTGACGACGACCAGCTCGAAGGGCTCGACCTCGAGGTCAGCCAGCTGCTGCACGTGGTCGGGCTTGCGCGTGTCGGCGAGGATGCCGGCGTGCACCTTCGGGTGCAGCGTCTTGACGCGGCCCTCGAGGCACTCGGGGAAGCCGGTCAGCTGCTCGACGGGCGTCACGTCGATGCCGAGGGCCGCGATGGTCTTGGCGGTCGAGCCGGTCGAGACGATGCCGACGCCCGCGGCGTCGAGCGCCCGGGCGAGGTCCTCGAGACCGGTCTTGTCGTAGACGGAGATGAGTGCGCGCTTGATCGGACGGCGGCCGTCGGACATCAGAACTCCTGGCGTGGGTAGACGGTGTCGATGACTCCGGAACACCCAGGCGGGCGATGCTCCGACCGTTCACTCCCTGGTGGTTCCCCACCTGCGCCAGTCGTGTGTCCCCAGACTACCGGCCGACAC
>JABFXB010000294.1 GCA_013361975.1 Dermatophilaceae bacterium | reverse complement strand
CTCGACGGCTTCGGCCGTGTCCGTGACGGTGTGCCGGACGTCGTCGACGGGCTGTCCACCGACGAGCTGCTCTGGCGCCCGGATGCCGACGCCAACCACATCGCGTGGCTCGTGTGGCACCTCGCCCGGCAGCAGGACGACCAGGTCACCCACCTCGCCGGCGCAGACGCGTCGGTGTGGCTCGGCGACGGCTGGGCTGAGCGTTTCGCACTGCCCTACCCGCCCGACGCGCACGGCTGGAGCATGAGCTCGGCCGACGTGGGCCGGTTCACCGTCACCGACCCGAGCCTCTTCGCGGCGTACCAACAGGCGGTGCACGACCGCACCGTCACCTACGTCGAGGGGCTCGACGCGGCGGCATACGGCCGGGTGGTCGACCGGCACTGGGACCCGCCCGTCACCGTCGGCGTGCGCATCGTCTCGGTGCTCGACGACGCAGCGAAGCACCTGGGGCAGGCGGAGTATGTGCGCGGCCTCGTCGAGCGTCGCCGCTGACCTCCCCGCGGCCCCCGGCACGGCGGCACCACCTGCCCCAGGCGTCACGCAAAGGGTGTGATCTGTGCGCACGCTGAGTCCGCCGGGCCCTCCGAGGCTCGCGGTGACGCCGTGGTGTGCGACTCGCGGCAAGCACGCGCGGTGCACAGGTCGGCATGTGACGATGGAGGTGATGACCACCTCCATCCTGAATGTCCCTGCCGCCGTCGCGCCGCAAGCCGACGGCGTCGCTGCGCGTCCGGGGCGTGAGGGCCGACGCGCTCGCCTCGCCGCGACCGTGGTCGTCGTCTTCGCCCTCGCCGCCGTCAACGTCGCCAACCACGTGCTCGGCTGGGACACCATGTGGCTCGGGCCGGTGGGCGCCGTCGCGCTGCTCGCCTTCGCGCGCTGGCAGGGGCTCAGCTGGCATCAACTGGGCCTCGCCCGCCACACGCACGCCCGCGGGATCCGGTGGGGCCTCGGCGTCATCGGGGTCGTCGCGCTGGTCTACCTCGCCGGCATCCTGCTGCCGTCGACGCGCACGGCGTTCCTCGACGCCCGCTACCACCTCCCGCCGGCCGGGGCCCTGCTCACGGCGTTCGTCATGATCCCGGTCGGCACGATCCTGCTCGAGGAGGTCGCCTTCCGCTCGGTGCTGTGGGGCTTCCTGTCACGGCACGCGCGCATGTGGCAGGTGCTCGTCGCGTCGTCGGTGCTCTTCGGCTTCTGGCACGTCTTCCCCGCGATGGCGTCGGCCGCGGGCAACGAGGCGATCGGCAGCGCGGTCGCAGCGCTCGGGCCCTTCGCCAAGGTCGCCGTGGTCGGCGGCACCGTCGTGTTCACCGCGCTCGGCGGCGTGCTCGCCGGTGAGCTGCGGCGGCGCAGCGGCAGCATCTTCGCGAGCGTCGGGATGCACTGGGCCACGAACTCCCTCGGCGTGCTCTTCGGCGTGCTCGCCTGGCGGCTCGCCGCCTGACCCGTGCTCTCGGGCGCCCCTTCGCGCCGGAGACCGCGCACGTCCAACGGCGTGACGACCCTCTGGCCGGCCGAGTCCCCGCCGGGCACGTCGGGAGCGAGAGCCGGGGCTGCGAGACTGGCCGCATGGACGGCCTGACGATCCGCGCCGCGCGGCCCGAGGACTACGAGCGGCTCGGAGAGCTGACCGCAGCCGCCTACCTCGACGACGGCCTGCTCGACTTCGGCGCGGACGACCCCTACCTCGACGTGCTGCGCGACGTGGGGCACCGCGCCGAGCACGCCGACGTGCTCGTGGCGGTCGACGCCGAGGGCACGGTGCTCGGCGGCGTCGCGTTCGTCGGCGGTCCCGGCCCGTTCGCGAACATCGCGGCCGCGGACGAGGCGGAGTTCCGCACGCTGGCGGTCGCCCCGAGCGGTCGCGGCCGGGGTGTCGGCGCGGCCCTCGTACGCGAGTGCCTCGACCGCGCCCGCGCCCTGGGGCGCGAGCGGGTCGTGCTGTCGACGCAGCCGATGATGCACGCGGCTCACCGGCTCTACGAGCGGTTCGGCTTCGTGCGGGTGCCCGAGCGCGACTGGTCGCCGGTCCCGGGCACCGCCTTGCTCGTCTACGCGCTCGACCTCGCGCGCGCCTGAGCCGCCGCCCTCGAGCGGGCGATGAGGTCGCGCACCGCGGCCACGATCGTCGGGTCGAGCTCGACGTGCGCCTCGAGCAGGTCGAGCAGCGTCTGCGCGGCGAGGGCGTTGCGCTCGTAGCCGGGCACGAGCTCGGCGAGCGGCAGCAGGTCGGGGCCGAACCGGCGCTCCACGCCCCGGTCGACGACGAAGACATCCTGAGGGTCGCCTGTCCCGAGGCCGAGGTGGCCGAGCACGGTGACCCAGCGGTCGACGGCATACCCCTGGATGAAGCGGGTCGCCGTCAGGCGCTCGCCGCGCAAGTCGCGGTGCAGCCCGACGTACAGGTTCGTGACCGCCTCGCCGATCTGGTGCTCCAGCGAGTCCGGCTGCGGCACGGGCACTTTCGGCACCTCGAGCCCTGCAGGTGCGTCCGCACGGCTCCAGTGGATGCGCCCGGGCGGGTAGCCGGCGGTGTCCATCTCTGCGAGGGAGAACACGGCGTACTCCGCGAAGAGGTCGCCCTCCAGCAGCGCCTTGCGGCCGGCGCGGCTGTTCTCGAACGACCACACCACCGGGTGGGCCGCCTCGAGCCAGTCGAGGTCGGCGAGGTAGCGGTCGCGCGCGGCCGCGTCGTCGACCACGACGAAGAAATCGGCGTCGGAGTGCTCGTCGAGGCGGTGCAGGTCGCGCCCGACCGAGCCGAGCCCGAGCAGGGCCACGGCGTCACCGCGCTCCTCGAGCACGGCGCCGAGGCGGTCGAGGAAGGCGAGCAGGCGCTCAGGGACGGTGGGCTGGGTGGCGCTCGACGGCATACGTCGACTCCTTCGGTGAGAGGTCGACGTGTCATCCCGTCCAGCCCGGTGCCGTCGGGGTCGCGACACCGGCAGCGTATGCCGTGCGGGCGGCTCCCGGGAAGAGGCGCTGCCTCGCACCCAGAGGCATCGGAACGGCGTGTCGCACCGGGCGCCGTGGCAGGCTGAAGGGGTGCCCGTGACCATCGACGACGTGCGCCGAGTCGCCGAGCAGCTGCCGCGCTCCTACGAGGTGCTCGTCCGCGACCGCGTGAAGTTCCGGGTCGGCAAGATCGTGTGGCTCGCGTTCTCCGCCGACGAGACCGAGATGGGCTTCGCCTTCCCCAAGGAGGAGCGCGACGTGCTCGTGGCGAGCGAGCCCGACGTGTTCGTCATGCCGCGCCGCTCCGACCTGCGGTTCAACTGGGTCGAGGTGCGGCTCGACGCGCTCGACGAGGCCCGCATGCGCGAGATCGTCGTCGATGCGTGGCGCATGGTCGTGCCGAGGACCGTGGCGCTCGCGCAGGCCGACTGAGAGCCGGGCCCGCGGCCACTACCTTCGCCGACCACGCTCGATCGGGAGAACGCGTGAGGTCAGTACTCGCCCTTGACGACGAAGTACGAGCCACGGATCGTGCCGGCCAGCTTCGACTTCTGCCGCGCGAACTTGAAGTCGCCCAGCTCGTCGGGCACGTCCATCCCGTCGGAGAGCTTGAACCCGACGGCCCGCTTGCCGCCCTCGGCCAGGGTGTAGAGCACGTTGACCGACAGGCCGGACTCGTAGAAGACGTAGGACCAGCGGACGCCGTCGACCTCGAACTCGGTGGCCTCGAGCGCCGGCGAGGCGATGACGATGCCGCGCTCCTCCTCCAGGATCCTGCCCACGTACGCGACGACGTCCTTCGCCTCGTCGGCGGGCTCGACGCTGAACGTGTGGGAGTACTTGTTCCTGAAGTAGCGGGCTTCGTTGGCGCGCAGGCCCGCCAGGGCATCCGCCACCGGCGAGGACTCGAGCCCGACCGTCGAGACCTCCGTGAAGTCGACGTCGTACGCCATGACCACCTCCTGCTCCGAAATGCACCTGAGGCAAGGCTAACGGCGCCGGACGCCGATCTTCGCGCCGGCCGAACCGGTGCGATGACGGGTGTCAGAGCCAGTCGGGCGGGGGCGGGACGACGATGCCGATGACGTGGCTCAGACCGGCCGGGCTGTCGATGCGCACGACCGAACGGCTCGACGACTCCCGGGCGAGCACGACGCACTCGTCGCCCCGGCACCAGCGCGGCTGCACCCCGCCCGTCGCCTGGCGCACGGCCATGAACATCGTGCTCGCCATCAGCGCGCCGTCGCGGCTGCCC
>JABFXB010000525.1 GCA_013361975.1 Dermatophilaceae bacterium | reverse complement strand
GCGGCGACGAGCGATCGGACCCCCGACGAGCCCCGTGACCCGATGGTCGTCATCGAGGGCGTCAACAAGCACTTCGGCGACCTGCACGTGCTGCGTGACATCAACCTCACCGTCGGCAAGGGTGAGGTCGTCGTCGTGCTCGGCCCGTCCGGCTCGGGCAAGTCGACCCTGTGCCGGGCCATCAACCGCCTCGAGACCATCGAGGGCGGCAAGATCTCGATCGACGGCAAGGCCCTCCCCGAGGAGGGCAAGTCGCTGGCGCAGCTGCGTGCCGATGTCGGCATGGTGTTCCAGTCCTTCAACCTCTTCGCCCACAAGACGATCCGCGACAACGTGACGCTCGGGCCGATCAAGGTGCGCAAGAAGTCCAAGGCCGACGCCGACAAGCTCGCGGGCGACCTGCTCAAGCGCGTCGGGGTCGAGGCGCAGGCCGAGAAGTACCCCGCGCAGCTCTCGGGCGGCCAGCAGCAGCGCGTGGCCATCGCGCGCTCGCTCGCGATGGGGCCCAAGGTCATGCTCTTCGACGAGCCGACCTCCGCCCTCGACCCCGAGATGGTCAACGAGGTGCTCGACGTCATGGTCGGCCTCGCCAAGGAGGGCATGACGATGATCGTCGTCACCCACGAGATGGGGTTCGCCCGCAAGGCCGCCGACCGGGTGGTCTTCATGGCCGACGGCCAGATCGTCGAGGTCGGCACCCCGCAGGAGTTCTTCACCAACCCCAAGAGCGATCGCGCCAAGGACTTCCTCGGCAAGATCCTCACCCACTGAACCAGCTGACGACAGGTAGCGGCACGCAGGACCGCGTGCCGTGAGCAACCACCAGGGAGGAACCCCAATGAAGGCACGACGACTCGGAGCCGTCGCAGCGGCAGCGACGCTCGCCCTCACGCTCGCCGCGTGTGGATCCGGTCAGCCCAGCGGCGGCAGCGGCGGCACGGGCGGAGGCGGCGGAGGCGGCGGCCTCAAGATCGGCATCAAGTTCGACCAGCCCGGCATGGGCCTCAAGAAGGGCAACGAGTACAGCGGCTTCGACGTCGACGTCGCCAAGTACGTCGCCAAGGCGCTCGGCACCTCCGAGGACAACATCACGTGGGTGCAGGCGCCCAGCGCCCAGCGCGAGACGCTCATCCAGACCGGGCAGGTGGACTTCGTCGTCGCGACGTACTCCATCACCGACGCCCGCAAGGAGAAGGTCAGCTTCGCCGGGCCGTACTTCATCGCGGGCCAGGACCTCCTGGTGCGCGCCGACGACGCGACCATCACCGGCCCCGACGCCCTCGACGGCAAGAAGCTGTGCTCGGTCACCGGCTCGACGTCGGCCCAGAAGGTCAAGAAGCAGTACCCGGGCGTGCAGCTCCAGGAGTTCGGCACCTACTCCGAGTGCCTGCCGGCCCTGCAGACCGGCGGTGTCGACGCCCTGACCACCGACGACACCATCCTCGCCGGCTACGCCGCGCAGGAGCAGTACAAGGGCAAGTTCAAGGTCGTCGGCAAGCCGTTCTCCAAGGAGAACTACGGCATCGGCCTGAAGAAGGGTGACACGGCGATGTGCACCAAGATCACCGACGCCATCAAGAAGATGATCAGCGACGGCTCGTGGCAGAAGGCGCTCGACGCCAACCTCGGGCCGGCCGGCTACAAGCCGGGCGCGGGCAACCCGCCCACCCCGTCCGCCTGCTCCTGATCCCTCGCCTCGCACGGGCCGCGGCGCCACTCGGCGCCGCGGCTTGTGCGGGCCAGATCCCTTGTGCCTGAAGGAGGGACATGTTCGACATCCTCGAGAAGTACGACATCCTCGCCGCCTTCTGGATGACCATCAAGCTGACGTTCTTCTCGGCGATCGGTGCCCTCGTCATCGGCACGGTCCTCGCGATCATGCGCGTCTCGCCCGTGGCCGTGCTCCGCCGTCTCGGCGCGTTCTACGTCAACGTCGTCCGCAACACCCCGCTGACGCTCATCGTCTTCTTCGCGCTGGCCGGCGTGCGCTTCGTGCTCGAGATCAGCCTCGCCCCGGCCAGCTCTGCGACCTCGGTGCAGGACAACGCGATCCGCTGGGCGATGGTGGCGCTGGCGGTCTACCACGCGGCCTTCGTCTGTGAGGCGTTGCGCAGCGGCTTCAACACGGTGCCGCTCGGCCAGGCGGAGGCGGCCCGCTCGATCGGGCTGACCTTCGGACAGAGCCTGCGCGAGGTGATCCTGCCGCAGGCCTTCCGTGGCGCGATCGCACCGCTCGGCTCCGTCCTCATCGCCCTCACCAAGAACACCACCGTGGCCTCGGTCATCGGTGTGGCCGAGGCGTCGGCGCTCATGAAGACGATCTTCGAGAACGAGACGGCGAGCTTCGCGGTGTTCTTCCTCTTCGCCCTCGGCTTCGTCATCCTGACGCTGCCCGTGGGCGTGTTCTTCACGTCCATGTCGCGTCGTCTGGCGGTGAAGCGATGAGCGCCCACAACGTCCTCTTCGATGCCCCCGGCCCCCGCGCACGCCGGCGCCACGCCATCCTCACGGCGTTCGGGTTCGTGCTGCTCGCGGCCACCTTCGCCGCCGTGGTGTGGAAGTTCAACGCGCAGGGCCAGCTGACCGGCGCGCTCTGGCAGCCCCTGATCGACCCGGAGGTCTGGACGGCCTACGTCGTGCCAGGCCTGATCAACACGATCAAGGCGGCCGCCGTCTCGATCATGGCGGCGATGGTCTTCGGCATCCTCTTCGGCATGGGGCGGCTCTCGCACAACCGGACGATCCGCTGGGTCAGCGGCGTCATCGTGGAGTTCTTCCGCGCCGTGCCGGTGCTGCTGATGATGTACTTCCTCTTCCAGCTGTTCGCCTTCAACAACATCTTCGTGGCCAGCCTGAACTCGTTCATGGCGGTCGTGATCGCGCTGACGCTCTACAACGGCTCGGTCATCGCCGAGCTCGTGCGTTCGGGCGTCTACGGGCTGCCGAAGGGCCAGTCCGAGGCGGGGCTGTCGATCGGCCTGACGCCCTCGCAGACGCTGCGTTCGATCCAGCTGCCGCAGGCGCTGACGGCGATGCTGCCGGCGCTGGTGAGCCAGGTCGTCGTCATCCTCAAGGACAGCGCCCTGGGCACGGCCATCACCTATCCCGAGCTGCTCCAGAGCATGCGCGACATGGGCACGGCGTACGCGACGGTCATCCCCGCGTACGTCCTTGCTGCCGTCGTGTTCATCGCGATCAACTTCGGTCTGACGGTGCTCGCCAGCCGGATCGAGCGTCGCCTCAACCGCCGCGGCCGTGGCCCCCGCAAGACGGGGCCCGCCACCGGCGTGGCCGGCCCCGGCACGGCGGACGCGCCGAACGACGGCCTCGGCGGTCGCGGCGTGCACACCGGCGACGCCGCGAGCCAGGCACGCTGACGCGGACGGCGCGACCACCTCGAGGACGTCCGCCCGAGCACGAGAAAGGGCCCCGACACCAGCGGTGTCGGGGCCCTTCTCGTGCTGTGCTCCCCCGATTGGACTCGAACCAATAACCTGCCGGTTAACAGCCGGCTGCTCTGCCAATTGAGCTACAGGGGAATGCTGCTGCGCAACCATAGCAAAGCATCGACTGCGACAAGAAATCGGGATCGGCGGGTCGTGCCGAGTCGTTTCGAGGCCTCGAAGCCGACCCCTCGGCGAGGCCTCAGAGGCCCACCTCCGAGCGCAGCCGGGCCAGCCGCTCGGCCGCCTCGGCGGCGACGCGCGGGTCGCTCAGGTCGACCCCCTTGCCCGGGATCGTCTGCTCGAGCAGGGCCCCGGAGGCAAGGTCCTGACGGATGACGACGCGCACGGTGCGCCGGTTCGGGGCCCGGAACTCGTCGGACAGCACGACGCTCGCCTGGAGGCGCTCTCGGAGCGCCTGCTGCACCAGCGAGGGCTCGGTGAGGCGCCACTGGACGGGCGGTGTGCGATCGGCCCACGTCACCGTCAGGAGCGAGCTCTCGCCGTGCCAGGTGCCCGTCTCGGCCTCGTGCCAGGGCCGACGCCACGCGAGTGCACCGTCGGGACCGACGAACGCCAGGTGGTGGGTCGTGGCGACGACGTGGCCGCCGGTGAGGTCGTCGCGAGCCCACGCGAGCACCGACTCGGCACCCTCGAGGGGCACGGCGGCACGGACCTCGGCCGGCAGCGCGGGGCGACGACGTCGCTGGAAGAGTGGCATCAGCCCATCCCTGCCTTGATCGATGCGAGCTCGCGCTGGAGGGTCTGGAGCTGGA
>JABFXB010000519.1 GCA_013361975.1 Dermatophilaceae bacterium | reverse complement strand
ACGGTGCGCGGCATCAGCAGCAGCTCCTTGGCCCGCGCCGGTCCGACGAGCCGGGGCAGCGACCACGAGGCGCCCGAGTCGCACGAGAGCGCGATGCCCGCGAACGAGGTGTTGAGCCCGGCCCGGTCCGACGCGATGCGGAAGTCGCAGGCGAGCGCGAAGCTGAGCCCGGCGCCGGCCGCCACGCCGTTGAGCGCCGCGACGACGGGCTTGTTCATCGTCGCCAGCGCCGTGACGATCGGGTTGTAGTGGTCGGTCACCGTGGTGGCGAGCGTGGAGGTCGGGTCGCCGAGGCTGCGGACGTGCTCCTTGAGGTCCTGGCCCACGCAGAAGGCGCGCCCGGTCCCGGTCAGCACGACGCACCGGACCGCGGGGTCGCTGCCGACCTCGCGCAGCGCCGACACGAGGGCGTCCTTGAGCGCGTTGTCGAGGCTGTTCATGGCCTCGGGCCGGTTGAGGCGCAGCCAGGCGATCCCGTCGGTCACCTCGACGAGGAGGGGGGCGGGGGAGTCGGGGTGCTCGGCGGGACGGCGGTCGTCGGCGGTCTCGGTCATGGGCGTCACTCTGTCCCAATCCGTCCCCGCGGGGAAGCGGGACGGGCCCCGTGGGGCCTTCACGTGCGGACTCTCACATCCCCAATTAGGTCTCGCAAACCAGACACGGAATAATGGAGCCAAAGACCGAGGATTCCTAGGGAAGGGGAACCATGGCAGCAATGAAGCCGAGGACCGGCGATGGCCCGCTCGAGGTCGTCAAGGAGGGCCGCGGCATCGTGCTGCGGATGCCCCTTGAGGGCGGCGGCCGGCTCGTCGTCGAGATGACCCCCGACGAGGCTGCGGCTCTGCGTGACGCGATCCAGGGTTGTGACGGCGTCAGCTGACCCTTCGCCTGATCCAGGTTCGACGGCCCCCGACCACCCGGTCGGGGGCCGTTCGCGTCCCGGCTGGGCTTCCCGACCCGTCTTCCCGAGCACGTATGCCGTCCGGCCCGCCGGACGGCATACGTGCTCTAGCGCTTGACGGCGACGAGCAGGCCCTCGCCGACCGGGAGCAGCGACACGGCGAACTGGTCGTGGTCGCGGATGATGCGGCCGACCTCGCGCAGGGTGCGGGTCTCGGCATCGCGGTTGGCGGGGTCGGACTCCTTGTCGCTCCACGTCATGACGAGCGTGCCGCCGGGGCGCAGCAGGCGCGTGGCCTGGACGAGGTAGTCGGGGTACTCGAGCTTGTCGGCGTCGACGACCACGAGGTCGTAGGCGGCGTCGGTCATGCGGGGGAGCACCTCGAGCGCCCGGCCGGCGATGACGCGGGTGCGCTGGTGCGCGATGCCGGCGGCGGCGAACGCCTCGCGGGCCGCCCGCTGGTGCTCCGTGTCGAGGTCGATCGTCGTGAGGATGCCGTCGGCCGGCATGCCCCCGAGCAGCCAGAGGCCGGAGGCCCCGGCACCCGTGCCGATCTCCATGACGGCCTTCGCGCCGGTGGCGGCCGCGAGCATCTGCAGCACCGAACCCACGCCGTTGCCGACCGACGCGGCGCCGAGCTCCTCGCCTCGTCGGCGGGCCTCGTCGACGTGCTCGCTCGCGGCGACGAACTCCTCGGCGTGCGACCAGGCTGCGACCTTCTGGGTGCTCATGTCCGTCACCCTACTGTGACGGGATGGGCGGGTTCGGCACCCTCTCGGGCCCGATCGGGTAAGGATCAGGTCATGGACGACGCGGACCGCCCACTGGCCGAACACACCCGCCCCGAGGGGGTCGACGATGCCACGGTCGAGGCGCTGGGCAAGCTCTCCGAGGCGTTCGAGGTCGTCGAGGACGCCCGGGGCCACCTCTACGGGTTCCACCGCCTGACCGGCATGGCCGACCTCGCGCTCGGCGAGGCCGTCGACCTGCTGCGCAAAGCCGGACACACCGACCACGCCGACCGCATCGAGGCCGAGCTCGTCGGGCGCAACGTCATCGAGGGCCGGTGGACCTTCCAGATCATGGAGGAGTACGACGACGGCTACTACGCCACCTTCAAGCGCCTCGAGGCCGGTGCGAGGGACGACCTCGTGGGCGGGAAGCGGCACCTGTTCGAGGCGGAGATGAAGGAGGACCGCCGCACGCACGGGCGGCGCCACCACGAGGCCGTCCCGCACGACGGCGGGGAGCAGTCGCCGTGACGGTCGCCGACCCAAGCGCTCACGAAGACCCACAGCGGATCCACAGGTTCCGGCTGGCGCCCCGACAGCCGGATTCGGGACGATCGGTGGGAACGAATCGAACATCGACGGCGTTCTTGTCGATGAACCGTCTCCGTGAAAGGCCCCGCCCCCAGTGAGCACCAGCGTGACGTCCACCTCTCCCGCCCCCGGGGAGCAGGCCGACTCGACATGGACGCCTCCCACGTGGGAGGAGATCGTGGAGCAGCACTCGGCCCGCGTCTACCGGCTCGCCTACCGCCTGACGGGCAACCCCCACGACGCCGAGGACCTGACGCACGACGTGTTCGTGCGCGTCTTCCGCTCGCTGCACTCGTACCAGCCCGGCACGTTCGAGGGCTGGCTGCACCGCATCACGACCAACGTCTTCCTCGACAAGATGCGCCGCAAGCAGCGCATCCGCTTCGACGCCCTCCCCGACGACGCCGCGGGCCGCCTCCCCAGCTTCGAGAAGGGCCCGGAGCAGACCTACCACGACGCGCGCTTCGACGACGACGTGCAGCGCGCCCTCGACGCGCTCGCCCCTGAGTTCCGCGCCGCCGTCGTGCTGTGCGACATCGAGGGCCTCTCCTACGAGGAGATCAGCGCGACGCTCGGCGTCAAGCTCGGCACGGTGCGCTCGCGCATCCACCGCGGCCGCGCCCAACTGCGTGAGGCCCTCGCCCACCGTGCGCCCGAGGTCGCTGCGGCTGCCCGCCCTGCCAAGCCCGGCACGCGCACCGGTCGCGCCGGACTTCGCCTTCCCGGTCGTCGAGTCGCGGCGAGCACGCGCTGATGGGGCCGGGGGTGATGTCGTGACACCGCACCTCAAGGGACACGTACGCGCGTACGTCGACCGTGCGCTCCCGCCTGCGCTCCTGCACCTCTACGACAAGCACCTCGTCGCCTGCACTCCCTGCCGCGCCGCCGCCGACCAGGAACGCCGCATCGTCGCGGCCCTGCGGGCCGACACCGGCGTGCCGATGAGCCTGCGCACGTCGCTCATGGGGCTTGCGGCAGCTGCACCCGCGCAGTCCGCGCCGGCGCCCACCGGACCTCGAATCCCGCTGCCGCCCCTGGGCTTCCGTATGCCGTCCGCGCCGTCCTACGAGCCCGTGCCCACGGTGCGGCCGACCGCACCGGCCCTGCACCGCTCGCCCGTGCGCGCTGCCGTCGTCGCCTCGATCGCCGCTGGTGCCTCGGTCGCGGCAGCGTGGGGCCTGGCCATCACCCCGGTTCCGGGCACCCGCGCCGCTGTGGTGCGCCCGCCCGTCGCCAACCTCGGGTCCACCGTGGGCTCCTCCAACCTGGGCGGCACCGCGCTGCCGGCGAGTCGGGTCACGACCCGCGACTCGCAGCGCAGCAGCGACCTGACCAGCCGTTCGGCGTACTGGGTGGTGACGACCCGCGTCGTCAACCGGGCGCCCACACCCGCCGGCGCGCAGTCCCTGCTGCGCGGCACCGACGTCAGTTCGGCACAATCGGGTCCATGACCGACGAGTCGACGACGCCGGACCGCGAGCCCACCCCGGCCCCACAGGCTCCCGAGCCCGCAGCGCACGCACCATCCGCGGCCGGGGACGCCCGCTCCACCGGAGGGCCGGCCCAGGACCGCGAGCCGACCGGCATCATCGACCTGCACGACACCCGAGCCATCCCGTCGGAGTCCCCGGCCCAACCGGGGCCGTCTGCGCCGGCGGGTCCGCGCCGCGACGACGGCGGTGACGACGCCTGGTTCGACGTGTTCGGCGGCGAGCACCCGGTCGACGGCGCGGGAGTGCCGGCCCGGGCCGACTCGTCCTGGGGCAGTGACCGGGCCGACGCGCGAGCCGAGGCCGCCCACCGCTCTGCCTACGCCCCTCCGGGCCACGAGGACGCGTCGAGCCGACCTGCAGGCGGCCCCGCGGCCGAGTCGGGCTCCGCTGACGCAGGCGCTGACGCAGGCGCAGCGGCAGCCGGCGGGTCCGGGGCCCCCGGCCCCACGGCATACGCCAGCCCCGGCCCGCAGGGCTGGGCGCACGGATCGCCCGTTGCCGGATCGT
>JABFXB010000527.1 GCA_013361975.1 Dermatophilaceae bacterium | reverse complement strand
ACAGGGCGATGAGCACGACCGCGATGATGATGAGTTCGGGGGCACCCAGGTTGGGCATGGTGATGTCTCCTCGTCGAAAGCCGGCCCCGTGCGGACCGACAGGTGCAGCCTCGGTGCTGCAGGTGTCCAGCATACGTGCGCGGAGTGAACGCCACCCGTGGGATGGCCTCAGGGACCGGCAGCGCCCACTTCGTGGACAGGGTGGTAGGCGGCGAGCGCCGAACGGGCCTCGTCGGCGACCGCGTCGGCCAGCTCACGCGGCTCGACGACGCGGACCTCTCCCCCGAGCCGCAGCACGAGGCGGCGCACGAGCGCCGGGTCGGCGACCTTGAGCGTGACCCGCAGCGAGCCGTCGCGGCGCCGTTCGACGCCCTCGTTCGGGTAGTAGTCGGCGATCCACGCGGCCCAGCGGCTGGCGTCGAGCACGACCGTGTGGTCGTTCTCGCCGGGCACGAAGACGTCGTCGAGGTCACGCGGCGTGGCACCGGCCGGCGGCGTGCCGTCGACGTCGAGCACCGCCACGTCCTCGATGCGGTCGAGCCGGAACAGCCGCACGTCCTTCGCCCGGTGGCAGTAGCCCTCGACGTACCACTGCGAGTCGAGGTTGAGGATGCGCATGATGTCGACGTCGCGCTCGGTCGACTCGTCACGCGTCGCCACGTAGTAGCGCAGGTGGACGCGGCGGCCGCGCGAGAACGCGTCCTTGAGGGGTGCCATGGCCGGGTGCTGGCTGCCGTCGTCGAGGTCGAGGTCGATGCGACCCGTCGGCGCGGCGACCGCGCTTCCCGCGGCGTCACGGATCTTCTGCAGCGTGCGCTCGGCGACGTCGGAGCCGACGAGGGTCGACCCGAGCGCCTGCAGGCCGGCGGTGAGGGTCACGGCCTCGTCGCGTGACAGGCGCATCGGCGCGGCGATGTCGTCGGCGTTGTCGAGGTAGATGTGCCCGCTGTCCCACTGCGCGTCGATGAGCTCGGCGTGCCCGTAGCCGGGTGTGCCGCACACGAAGAGCAGCTCGAGGTCCTCGACCACCTGCTCCTCGGTGACACCGAACTCGCGCGCGGCGTCGGCGATCGGCACCCCCCGGTGCTGGAGCAGCCAGGGCACCATGTCGAGCAGCCGCCCCAGTCGCTGGGTCGCGGTCTCGGGCGCACGGCGCGGGGCCGGGCGTCTCGTGTCACTCATGCGTGACCCCCTGTCTGTCGCCGTGGTCGTGCGCGTCGGCCACGGCCTGCAGCGCCGAGCGCACACCCGCGACCAGCTCGGGCGGTGCCACGGCCACGGCGTGGGTGCCGAGCGCGACGACGTCGCGCTCGGTCGTGCCCCGCTGGTAGGGCACCTCGATCTCGGCCCAGCGCTCGTCGAGCTCGGTGGTTCGCACGGCGTTGCGCCGCAGCGTGTGGCCGCGTCCGTGACGGACCCGGACGACCGCCGTGCCGACGGGCTCGGGGGGCTGGGCCTCGAGGGCCACCTCGGGCACGTGGTCGGACGGGACGACATACGACCCCGCGCGCCCCTTGCGCTTCACGGGGCCCTCGAACCGACTCAGGCGGAACGCCCGCTCGTCACCGCGGTCGAGGTCGAAGGCCGTGAGGTACCAGCGCCCGTGCCAGTTCTTCAACGCCCACGGCTGCACGTGCCGCGTGGACACCTCGCCGTCGTTCTTGCGGTAGTCGAAGGTGATCGGCTGGAGGGCCGACACGGCCGCGTGCACCGCCTCGAAGGCCGGCTCCTTGGTGCGGATGCGCGGCTCGGCGCCGGCAGCGACCGACTCGTCGATCTCGACCCCGGAGAGGCGCAGCTTGCGCAGGCCGGCCGAGGCGGCGCCGGAGATGCTCGCCGTCGACCACGCCCGGGCGGCGAGGGCCAGTGCCGCGACCTCGTCGGGCTCGAAGCTGATGGCCGGCAGCGTCGTCTCGCCGGAGTCGATGCGGTAGCCGACCTCGTCGTCGAAGAGCACGTCGATGACGGTCGTCGAGATCGGGATGCCCATCTCGCGCAGCTCGTCCTTGTCACGCTCGAACATGCGGTCGAACGCCTCGTCGGAGGTGGCCGCGGCGTACGCGGGCAGCGACTCGCGGATCTTCTGCTTCGAGACCGGTCGTCGCGCCGACTTGAGCGCGAGGATGAGGTTGAGCAGCCGTTCGGTCTTCTCTGCCGAGGCAGACGCAGGACTCATCGAGACCTTCCTGGGAGGCGGCGGCGCGGGTGGGCAGTCCGACGCTACCCGAACATGCGATCGATAAGGTCACCTCATGATCCAGTGGCGCCGGGGTGTCGTCGACGAGGTGCGCTCCCGCTGGGCCGGCGCCATCGAGTATGCCGTCCGGGTCCCCTCCGGGGACCTCGTCCGCGCCCTCGGCTACGTCGACACGGTGGGCGCGCTGGACACCGGCACCGAGGTGCTGCTCAACACCACCGCCCTCGAGCGCGGGCTCGGCACGGGCGGCCTGGCGATCGTGGTCGCGGCCCCCGACGCGCTGCCCGACCCGGTCGACGACGTCAGCCGGGTGCCCGGCCACGTCGTCAAGGCCCGCTACACGCCGAGCCAGACGATGGTGCTCGGCGTCGACGAGCAGGACAGCGAGCACCACGCGACGCTGGCCGACGCCGACGACCTGACCGGGCTGCCGGTCGTCGTCGCCGACCTGCACTCGGCACTCCCCGCGATCCTCGCCGGCATCCGCGAGACCGACCAGACCTTGCGCGTCGCCTACGTGATGACCGACGGCGGCGCACTGCCGATCGACTTCTCCCGCACGGTGGCCGGCCTGCGTGACGCCGGTTGGCTGGCCGCATCGGTCACCGTGGGCCAGGCCTTCGGCGGCGACCTCGAGGCGGTCAACGTGCACACCGGCCTGCTCGCCGCCCACCACGTCGTCGGCGCCGACGTCGTCGTGGTCGCCCAGGGCCCGGGCAACCTCGGCACCGGCACCCGCTGGGGCTTCTCCGGCACGTCGGCCGGCGAGGCGGTCAACGCTGCCGGGACTCTCGGCGGTCAGCCCGTCTGCTCTCTGCGCATCTCCCAGGCCGACCCCCGCGAACGCCACCTCGGCGTCTCGCACCACAGCCTGACGGCATACGGCCGCGTGTCGCTCGTGCCCGCCGAGGTGCCCGTGCCACGGCTCGACGGCGACCTCGCCGACATCGGCGCACGCGTGCTCGCCCAGGCGCGTGAGCTGTGCGATTCGAGCGGCGGGCGGCTGCGGCTGCACGAGGTGGGGTGCGACGGCCTCGAGCCCGCACTGCGAAAGACCCCGGTGCCGCTGCGCACGATGGGCCGCGGATACGACGACGACCGCGCCGGTTTCCTCGGCGCGGCCGTCGCGGGGCGTTTCGCTGCTGAGCTGGTTTCCCCTACTTCACGTCATCCAGGTCGACGACGAAGATGAGCGTCTCGCCGGGCTTGATGGCGCCGCCGGCACCGCGCTCGCCGTAGGCGAGGTGCGAGGGGATCGTCAGCTTGCGTCGGCCGCCGACCTTCATGCCCTCGATGCCCTTGTCCCAGCCCGGGATGACCATGCCGACACCGAGGCGGAAGTCGAGCGGCGCACCGCGGTTCCACGACGAGTCGAACTCCTCACCTGTCGAGTGCGCGACTCCGACGTAGTGGGCGCTCACCGTGTCGCCGGCCCTGGCCTCGCGGCCGTCACCCTCGATGAGGTCCTCGACGACGAGGTCGGCCGGGGCGTCACCCTCCGGGAAGTCGATCTCGGGCTTGGTGCGGTTCGGGTCGAGTGCCATGCTGCGTGTCCCTTTCGGTGGTGGGGTCCTGCGTGCGGTCGGGTCGGGCGGGCGGCGAGTGCTCAGTACGCGTCGAGGATGTCGACGACGAACACCAGCGTGTCCTTGCCCGAGATCTTGGGCGGGCTGCCGGCGTTGCCGTAGCCGTCCTTCGGCGGGATGACGATCAGCACGCGGCTCCCCACCTTCTTGCCCACGAGCGTCTTGTCCCAACCGGGGATGACGCCGCCGACGCCGATCGGGAAGTCGGCCGCGGCCCCACGCTGCCAGGACGAGTCGAAGACGCTGCCGTCCTTCCAGAGCACACCGTGGTACTGCGCACTGATGGTCTGGCCCTTCTGGACCGTCGCGCCGGTGCCTTCGATCAGGGTCGCCTGCTGCGTCGTCGTGGGCGCCGCCGTCTTCGGGATCGTGACCGTCGGCTCCTTCGTCGGGCCGTTCTTGAACTCGACCGTCGGCAGACCGGCGGGCGCAGCGGTCTGCGTGCCGTCGACCTTCGCGATCGGTGTGTGCACGTCGGCGATGTCGGCGACGACGACGATGGTGTCGGTGCCCTTGACGCCGAGCTGCTGGTTGCCGGCGGAGCCGAAACCCTTCTCGGGCGGGATGGTGAAGGCGATGCGCCCACCCTTCGTGGCGCCGACGAGGCCTTCGGTGAAGCCGGCGATGAGGTCGGCGCGACCCAGGCGGTAGCCCTCCGCCTTGCGGCCGGCGGCGTAGCCGTCGTCGAGCACCTTGCCGCTGGTGCCGTTGTAGATGAGGGCGCGCAGGCTCACGGTGTCGGCCTTGGTGGCGGCCTTGCCGCTGCCCGGCGTCAGCACCTTGTGCTCGACGGTCTTGGAGCTGATCGGCGTCTTGCCGAGCGTCACCTTCGGGGCGGTCTTGAGGTCGACGGCGCCGGTGGCGCTCACACCGGCCAGCGCGACCGAGGCGGGGGCGGTGGTCCCCGAGCCGGTGGAGCCGCTCGGGGTCGACCCGCAGGCCGCGACGGTGGTCAGCCCGAGGGCAGCGAACAGGGCAGCGGCCGTGTGGACGGCCGTTCGGTTGTGACGCACAGGTGAGACTTTCGGTCGGGGGCGGGCGGGTGTGGAGGTCCCGCTGGGCAAATCCCCGTCACTGTAACGCCCGCCCTTGTGGGCGCTGCACAGCGCGTTGACAGGTTGGCGGCTCCGGCCGTCAGAGCGGGCGCTGGACCGTGGGCGAGCGGTCGATGGTCTCCATCAGCCGTTCGACCCGCTCGTCGACGGCCCGGAACGGGTCCTTGCAGAGCACGGTGCGCTGCGCCTGGTCGTTCAGCTTGAGGTGGACCCAGTCGACCGTGAAGTCGCGACCGTGCGCCTGCGCTGCCCTGATGAAGTCGCCACGCAGCTTGGCGCGGGTCGTCTGGGGCGGGCGTACCTTGGCCTCGAAGATCTCGACGTCGGAGGCCACGCGCGCCGTGCGGCCGTGGCGCTGGAGCAGGTAGAACAGGCCGCGGCGCCGGTTGATGTCGTGGTAGGCGAGGTCGAGCTGCTGCACCCGCGCGTCGGTGAGCGCCAGGCCGTGGCGCTCGCGGTAGCGCTCGATGAGCCGGTGCTTGATCACCCAGTCGATCTCGGTGTCGATGGCGTCGAGGTCGCCGCTGCCGATCGCCTCGAGCGCACGGCCCCACAGGTCGATGACCTGCTTGGTGTCGGGGCTGCTGACGCCCTCGCGGTCGACGAACTCGATGGCCTTGTCGAGGTACTCGCGCTGCATCTCGAGGGCCGAGATCTCGCGGCCGTTGTTGAGCCGCACCGTCGCGCGCCCCGTCGGGTCGTGGCTCATCGTGCGGATGGCGCGGATCGGGTTCTCCATCGACAGGTCGCGCATCACGACCCCGGCCTCGATCATGCGCAGCACGAGGTCGGCGCTGCCCACCTTGAGCAGGTTCGTCGTCTCGGACATGTTCGAGTCGCCGACGATGACGTGGAGCCGGCGGTACTTCTCGGCGTCGGCGTGCGGCTCGTCGCGGGTGTTGATGATCGGTCGGCTGCGGGTGGTCGCGGACGACACGCCCTCCCAGATGTGGTCGGCCCGCTGGCTCACGGCGAAGCTGGCCCCGTGCGCCGTCGCGACGACCTTGCCGGCGCCACAGGTGATCTGCCGGCTGATGAGGAACGGGATGAACATGTCGGACACGCGCTGGAAGTCACCGGTGCGCCCGTAGAGGTAGTTCTCGTGGCAGCCGTAGGAGTTGCCGGCGGAGTCGGTGTTGTTCTTGAAGACGAAGATCTCGCCCTCCACGCCGTCGTCGCGCAGCCGTCCCTGCGCGTCCTCGACGAGCCCCTCGAGGATGCGCTCGCCCGCCTTGTCCTGGACCACCAGCTCGCGCACGGAGTCGCACTCGGCCGTGGCGTACTCCGGGTGCGAGCCGACGTCGAGGTAGAGCCGCGCGCCGTTGCCGAGGAAGACGTTGCTCGAGCGGCCCCAGGCGACGACGCGGCGGAACAGGTAGCGGGCGACCTCGTCGGGAGTCAGGCGCCGCTGGCCCTGCGTGGTGCAGGTGACGCCGTACTCGTTCTCGATCCCGAAGATCCGCCGCTCCATGAACCAACTCTAGGCGGACCTGCCGCATCACGACGGAGTCGTCCGACAGGTCGCGCGTGTCATCCCGCGACGTACGCACCGGACAGGCACGACAATGTGGCTGCCACAATGGTGGCTGCTGATCCCTCACGGCCGGACCCCCACACCCTCCCCTGCATTGGACGGAAATGATCGACAGACCGCACTTCAAGTCCTCCCGCCGCGGCTACGAGCCCGAGGAGGTCGACGCCTTCATCGAGTCACAGAACCGCATCCTCCAGGCGGCGAAGAAGGATGCTGCCGAGCGCAGCGTCGAGCTGACCAAGCTCAACGCCGCTCTGACCGACCTTCGGGGCCAGCTGGGGCAGCAGTCACGCGTCATGGCCGACCTCAAGAAGAACAGCAGCCCCACGCCCGCGCAGACGTTCACCGACCTCGGTGAGCGCATCGGCCAGATCCTCTCGCTCGCCGACGAGGAGGCCGCCGACATGCGCAAGCGGGCCACGGCCGACGCCGACGAGATCCGCGAGCGTGCCAACCGTGCCGCCAACGACCTCAAGAGCACCACCGGCACCTACGCGGAACAGGCGCGTGCCCGTGCCGACGAGGAGTCGGTGCGCATCATCGCCCAGGCCAACCGCGAAGCCCAGGCCATCGTCGCCGAGGCGCAGAGCGTCACCGCCGCACAGCGTCAGGAGGCCGCCGCCGAGTTCGAGGCGCACCGGCTCAAGGCCTCGACCGCCTCCGCCGAGCTCGAGGTCAAGCTCGCTGCCCGTCGCGAGGCCGCCGATCTCGAGTTCGAGGTGCGCCGCCAGCAGCAGGACGCCGCCCTCGCCGAGAGCGAGACGCGCCTGCGTCAGCTCACCGAGCGCGCCGAGCACGACGCCCAGGAGATGCGCGCCCGCGCCGAGCGCCTGCTCGAGAACGCCCAGGCGCAGGCGGACCAGATCGTCTCCGAGGCCCGCGACCACGCCTCGCGCCTGCGCGAGGAGTCCGACCGCGAGCTCGCCGCCGCCTCGGCCCAGCGCGACGCCATCACGGCCCAGCTCGGCAACGTCCGCCAGATGCTCGCCACCCTGGGCGGCGGGGCGCTCGTCGACACCCTCGGCACTCCCGACAAGCCCGCCCAGCCCGCTCCTCCCGCCGACGCCACCCAGGTGCTCCCGGCTGCCGGGGCGCCGGGCAAGCCGGTGGGTCAGGTGGCCGACGAGGACTCGGACGGCGACTCCGACGACGAGTCGGATGCCGACGACGCGGACGCCCACCATCCCGACGCCTCCGCTGACAAGGCTGACGAGGCCGACGAGGCTGACGAGGCCGAGGACCGCAGGGTCGGCGCGTCACGCCGCTGAAGCCGCACCCTCACCGGAACGACGAGGCCGCCCACCTGGAGGTGGGCGGCCTCCGTCGTGATCAGGCGTGGGACGTCGCGACAGGGGTGCGGCGCTCCGTCACGAGTGCGGCGTGCATCGGGCACCGCCGACGGGACCGCGCACCTCTGCGGGGAACCTCCACCGACCGCGTACGCCTAGGGCTGGGTCGGGCTTTCCGGCTCGTCTCCCGGGGCCGGGCCACCGGCCGGTGCCTCGGGGCTCGCCCCCGGTCCACCCAGCGCCTCGGCCGGGACCTCGGTGGTCTCTCGCGGCTCGATGAGCCGCGAGAGCAGGGGCCCGACGATCCGGCGGAACGAGCGGCGGGGCCGGTCGCGGTCGAGGACGGCCACCTCGAGCTGCGCGGCGTCGAGCGTCCGGCGCTCGCCGTTGTCGCCGGCACCGAGGACGTCGACGGCCAGCCGCAGCACGTCGCTCAGGCCCATGCCGGGGCGCCAGGCAGTGCTCAGCCGCTCCTCGGCCGCGTCACTGGCACCGCCCATCGCCACGAAGCCGCGCTCGTCGGCGACCGACCCGTCGTAGGTGAGCCGGAAGATCTGGTCGCTCTCGCTGTCGAGGCCGACCTCGGCGACGACGATCTCGATCTCGAACGGCTTGGACTCCTGGGTGAAGACGGCGCCGAGCGTCTGGGCGTACGTGTTGGCGAGCGCGCGGGCCGTGACGTCGGTGCGGTCGTAGGAGTAGCCGCGCAGGTCGGCGTAGCGGATGCCGGCGACGCGCAGGCTCTCGAACTCGTTGTAGCGGCCGACGGCGGCGAAGGCGATGCGGTCGTAGATCTCCGACACCTTGTGCAGCGCCCGCGACGGGTTCTCGGCGACGAACGCGATGCCGCGGTCGTAGCCGACGACCACGACCGAGCGACCACGGGCAATCCCCTTGCGCGCGAAGTCGGCCCTGTCCTTCATGACCTGCTCGGGCGGGACGTAGAACGGCATGCTCATCGGGCACCTCCCGGGTTGTCGCGCCGCGCGGCCACGACCCGTTCGACGTGTCCCTCGAGGACGTCCTGGGCCACGAACCGGGCACCGGCGTGGTCGACGAGGGCGACGGTGGGCCAGATCTGCCGGCCGAGGTCGGGCCCGCCCGTGGCCGAGTCGTCGTCGGCCGCGTCGTAGAGCGCCTCGATGGCGACCGAGACCGCCTGCTGCTCGTCGAGACCGGGTCGCCACAGCTTCTTCAGCGCGCCGCGCGCGAAGACCGAGCCGGAACCCGTCGAGTGGTGGCCGCCCTCGACGTAGCAGCCGCCGGTCACGTCGTAGGAGTAGATGCGACCGGTGGCCGAGTCGAGGTCGAAGCCGGCGTAGGTCGGCACGACCGTCAGGCCCTGCATGGCGAGCCCGAGGTTGCCGCGGATCATCGAGGCCAGGCGGTTCGCCTTGCCCTCGAGCGACATGATCGCGCCCTCGATCTTCTCGTAGTGCTCGAGCTCGACCTGGTAGAGCCGGACGAGCTCGATCGCGATGCCTGCCGTGCCGGCGATGCCGACGACGCTGTACTCGTCGGCGGCGAAGACCTTCTCCATGTCGCGGTTGGCGATGACGTTGCCCATCGTGGCGCGGCGGTCACCGGCCATGAGCACCCCGCCGTCGTAGAGCAGCGTCACGATCGTCGTGCCGTGCGGGGCCTCGAGGGTGGCCCCCGACGGCAGGCGCCGGCCAGCGGGCAGCAGCTCGGGCCGGTAGGCGGAGACGAACTCGGTGAACGAGGACGACCCCGCGGTCAGGAAGGCGTCGTCGAGCCGACGTGACCGTCCCGGGAGAGAGTCGGTCACTGGCCGCCCTTCTGGACGAAGCCGCGCACGAACTCCTCGGCGTTGGACTCGAGCACGCCGTCGATCTCGTCGAGGACGCTGTCGATGTCGTCGGACAGGCCCTCCTTGACCGCCGCGCCGGCGGGGGCGGCGGGAGGTGCTTCGGGCGCCTCGGGCGGCTCCTCGTCACGACGCTGCGGCTTGGCGTGCTCCTGACCCGGCATGGCTACCTCCCAGAGTGAAAACCTCGTTGTCTCGACCCTAACCCGTGCGACCGCGCGTTCCGAGCACCGCCTCGGCGGGCGGACGGCATACGGCGAGGGACGCGTGGCGACCGCCCCGGCGGGCCGGGTCTCACTCGGGGGCGGCGAGGCCCCGGAGCAGCTCGGCGACGTCGGTGCTGTCCTCCAGCAGGGCACCCACCTGGGCCCGCGTGCCCCGCTCTGGCTCGAGGATCGGCACCCGCTGGAGGCTGGCGCGACCGGGCACGTCGAACACGACGGAGTCCCAGCTCGCCGAGAACACCTGTCCCGTGAAGCGGCGCACGCACTCGCCCCGGAACCAGGCCCGGGTGTCCTCGGGCGGAGTCGACTGCGCCGCCTTGACCTCCTCGGGCGACACGAGGTCTCGGAGCATGCCGCGGTCGCGCAGGCGGTGCACGAGGCCCTTCTCCGGACGCACGTCGGCCCACTGGATGTCGATGGCGGCCAGGCGGTGGTCGTCCCAGGCGAGGCCGTCGCGGGCCCGGTAGCCCTCGAGCACCTTGAGCTTGGCCACCCAGTCGAGCAGCGGCGAGCACGACATGACGTCGCGTCCGAGGCCGGTCAGGACCTCCTCCCAGAGGGCCATCACCTCGGCGGTGGCCTCCGGCTCCGGGTCGTCGCCGCGCCGGTCGAGCCAGGTGCGGGCGGCCTCGAGGTACATCCACTGGACGTCGAGGGCGGTGACGCTGCGCCCGTCGGCGAGCTCGACCGTCGCCTGCAGCGTCGGGTCGTGCGAGACCGTCTGGAGCGCCGCCACGGGCCGTCGGATCGACCAGTCCTCGGCGAGGTGGCCGTCCTCGATCATGCCCAGCACGAGGGAGGTCGTGCCCGTCTTGAGGAGGGTCGCCACGTCGAGCTGGTTGGCGTCGCCGATGATGACGTGCAGCCGCCGGTAGCGGTCCGCGACGGCGTGTGGCTCGTCGCGGGTGTTGATGATCGGCCGCTTCAGCGTCGTCTCGAGCCCGACCTCGGTCTCGAAGAAGTCGGCGCGCTGGGAGATCTGGTAGCCCGCTCCCCTGCTGTCGACGCCCAGGCCCACCCGCCCCGCGCCGCAGACGACCTGGCGCGTGACGAAGAACGGGATGAGGTGGCGCACGATCTCGGGGAACGGCGTCCGTCGTGGCATGAGGTAGTTCTCGTGGGTGCCGTAGGACTGGCCCTTGCCGTCGGCGTTGTTCTTGTAGAGGTTGACCGGCGGCTGGCCGGGACGGGCCGCGAGCAGGCGCACCGACTCGAGCGCGATGGCGTCGCCTGCCCGGTCCCACGTGACGGCGGCGCGCGGCAGCGTCACCTCGGGCGAGCTGTACTCCGGGTGCGCGTGGTCGACGTAGTAGCGAGCGCCGTTGGTCAGCACGACGTTGGCGAGCGTCGGGTCCTCGACGTCGGTCAGCTGGCTCGGGTCGGCGGTCTGCCGGTCGAGCTGCCAGCCGCGGGCGTCGCGCAGCGGGTCCTCGAAGGCGTAGTCCCAGCTCGACTGGTTCGACCGGATGCCCTGCGCGGCGGCATACACGCTGACGACCTGCCCCGAGAGGAACATCGGGTTGGCCATCGGGTCGCCCGGCACGGAGATGCCGTACTCGGTCTCGAGCCCCATGATGCGACGCACCGTCATGGCCCGACCCTAACCGGATCGACACGCGTGGCTCCCGAGGGTCCCGTCCACGTACGCGTGAGGTGCCCTCAGAGGGCCCCGACCTTCTGGAGACGGTTGAGCGAGAACCAGCCGAACGGGATCGGCAGCCAGTAGGTCGCGAGACGGTAGAGGATCACCGCGGGGACGGCCACGGCGCTGTCGACCCCGATCTGGACGAGGCCGAACGACATCGCCGCCTCGATGCCGCCGAGACCACCCGGTGTGGGCACGGCCGAGCCGACGATCGCACCGGCGAAGTAGACGACGGCCACGGACGCCACCGAGGGCTCGGCGCCGAAGGCCCGCGTGGCGCACACCAGCGCCGCGACGAACGAGATGTCGAGCAGGAGCGCACCGCCGAGGAGCTGGACGAGGCGGCGGGGGTGCTGGAAGGTCTCGAGCACCTGCGGGAGCGCGGAGCGCACCTGCGGCATGACCCGCTCGGTGAGGAGCGCCCGGATCTTCGGCACTGCGAGCAGCGCGAGCGCCGCGATCACGATGGCGAGGATCGCCGCGACGAGCACCGGCGAGGGACTGAACGAGACGGACGGACCGGTGCCGGCGAGGACACCCGAGACGACGAGCAGCACGAAGTACGAGCAGAACTGGGCCACCTGGGCCACGCCGACGCTCGCGCCGGCGAGGGTGGGTTGAAGCCCTGACGTCTGCAGGTAGCGCGTGTTGAGCGCGATGTTGCCGACGGCGGCCGGCGCGACCAGGCCGCTGAAGGCGACGGCGAGCTGCGTCATGTAGGTCCGCACGAACCGCAGGTGGATCGGCGAGGCTCCCGCGAGCGCGATGGACGCGCCCGCGAACGTCGCTGCGGCGAAGGCCACGAGCCCGACGATCCAGCGCCAGTCGGCCTCCCGGAAGACGGTGGCCAGGTCGAACTGGGTGAGCTGCGTGAGGATGAAGTACGCGGCGACGGCCCCGCCGATCACCGTGACCACGGCGCGGGCCGACACCCGACGCAGCTGCACCGGCTCGACGTGCTCGATCGAGGGACGCAGCTCGACGAGGCGGCTGCGCAGCTCCTTGAGGACGCCGCGGCGCTCACGCAGCGCCTCCCGCGTCTCGGGCGTCAGGGCGAGGGACTGGAGCAGTGGCACCGCGCGCAGCACTGCCTCCTCGCCGAGCGTCTCGGTGGCGGCCCGGGCGGTGCGTTCCGGCCCGACGGCGAGGGCGACCGTGGTGAGCAGCTGCGCCAGGTCGATGCGCAGGCTGATGTCGTCGGCCGCGACGTCCCCGCTCCCGAGGCTCGCGAGGGCGACCGTGTCGCCATCGACGAGCACGTGCTGGGGGCTGAGCGAGCGGTGGGCCACGCGGCGCCGGTGGAGCGTCTCGGAGAGCCGGAACACCGCTGCGAGCTGGGCATCGGTGAGCTCCGAGCCCACCTCGGCCAGCGGGCGTCCCTGCGGCTCGACGTAGGCGATGACGGCCGAGAACGGGCCCACCTCCGCGACGGAGACCGGTCGGGGGGCCGGGATGCCGAGGTCCTCGAGGACGAGACCCATGAGGGTGCGGTGCTCGACCTCCGACCGCAGCGTCAGGGCGGGCGGCCGGGTGAAGCCGCTGCGCAGCCTGAGCACGCGCAGGAAACGACGCCCGGACGCGAGGCCGAAGGTGTCGCGGTCGATGACGTGCACGTCGACCGAGCGGCCTCCGTCGGAGGCCTCGGTCGTGCCCAGGTAGCGGCGGTCACCGGCGTCGTTGGCGTCGATGAGCTCGAGCCGGCGCAGCGGCACGCCCGTGGCGACGAGCACGTCGGCGACGTCGCGCCCGGGCGCCCGGGTCGACCTGACGCCGAAGAGGAGCCGGAAGGCGATGCCGACGAGCCACCCGAGCAGCAGCGACGCCGTGAGGGCGGCCAGGGTCATGGCGCCGGAGAGCAGGGTCGTGACGAGCGTCGCGACCACGACGGTGACGGCGATCGGCCAGATCCACTTGCGCCCCGAGATGTCGGCCACGGTCAGCAGCGACACGGTGGAGACGATGACGATGTCGAGGGGTCCGGTCTGCCCGGTCGGGGTGGGCCGCGTGAGGACGTCGGTGACGAAGCCCCCGTTGCCCGACTGCACCAGCACGGCGAGCACGATCACGATGACGCCGGCCACGACGGCCGCTCCGAGCGCCTGGATGAGCTGCAGCCCCCGCCGGCGCACGACGAGGTCGACACCCACGCCGATCGGCACGAGGAGGACACCGATGCCGCTCACCAGCGAGAGCAGCGTCAGCAGCACCCTCGGGAGCCCGCCGGTGACGTCGGTGAGGTCCTGCTCGACGGCGCCGCGCGTGCCCGCTGCCAAGTCGGCCACCACGAGACCGAGCACGAGAAGCACCAGTGCGACGACGAGGCGCACCACGTCCGCGGGACGGCGCACCCGCTCGGGGATGGCGGGCTCGACGACGTCGACGTCTGCGGGCGGCACCGGTATCGGCGCCTCCGGGTCCAGCACGTCGACGTCGACGGCTTCGGCCTGCTCCACCGGCACCGCGGGCGCTGCCTCCGGCTCGGTCTCGACGGCCGCCCCAGGCTCTGCCGCAGTGCGCATGTGCTCCCCCGTGCCCTCGTCAGCGCGCCCGGGACGACCTTCGTCGACGGCGCGACCGGAGGGTCGCGCGCGGTCGGTGTCGTCGGGCATGGGGTCAATCCTGCCCGAGCCGCGCACCGATTGGCCGCACCTGCGAAGTCCGGGCGGATCAGGGCCTGCTCCGCCCCACGGGTCGAGGTGCCAGACTGGCGCTCGTGACGGCCACCGACTCCTGGGACATGCCGCTGCGGACCAAGCTGCTCGCGCGCGCACTGCAGCGGTGGCGTGGCGGCATCGCGACGCTCAGTCCTGACGGAATCGCCCGCAGCAGAGCGCTGTTCACGCCTCCCCGCCCACCGTACACATGGGTGACCGGCCCGGTCCCGAGGTCGGTGCTCGTCGGTGACCTGTCGTTCACGGCCCGCGACGGGGCCCGGATCGCGGTCCGCTCCTACCGCCCTCGTGCCGCCGAGGGCGACACGCTGCCAGCCCTGCTGTGGTTCCACGGCGGCGGGTGGGTGCTCGGCAACACCCGCGGCTACGACCCGATCTGTGCCTGGCTCGCCGACACGTGCCGCGTCGTGGTGCTGAACGTCGACTACCGCCTGGCACCCGAGCACCGAGCCCCGCAGGCGGCGCACGACTGCATCGACGCGGCTCGGTGGGTGGCGTCGATGGGCCCGGCGGACGGCATACGGCCGACGGGGATCGGCCTGGCAGGCGACTCCGCAGGAGGAAACCTCGCGGCCGTGGCCGCGCACGTGCTGCGCGACGATGCGGTCGACGTCACCTACCAGGCGCTGCTCTACCCCGCGGTCGACGCGACGATGAGCAGCCCGTCCGTCGCCCAGCACGCCCAGGCTCCGATCCTCACGCGCCCCGACATGGACGCCTTCCTCGCGCACTACCTCGGCGACGGCGAGGACGCCCTCGACGCGCGCGACCCACTCGTCTCGCCCCTGTTCGCCGCGGACCACGAGCGGCTGCCGGCCACGCTCGTGCAGACCGCGGACCTCGACCCGCTGCGTGACGAGGGCAGGCGCTACGCGGACGCGCTGCGCCGGGCCGGCACCATGGTCCGCCACACGAACTACGCCCGCGTGCCGCACGGCTTCATGAGCTTCCCGGGCGCCACGAGAGCCGGCGCCGCGGCTCGCGAGGAGCTCGCGGACTGGGTCTGCGACCAGGCACACCGGGGCGACGGTCGGATAGTCTGCGAACGCACGCGAGTCTCGTGAGGGATGGTCTCGAAGTGAACGATGTCGTCGTGTTCAGCGGCTCGGCGCACCCTGCCCTTGCCGACCGGATCTGCTCGCACCTCGGGGTCACGCGATCTCCCGTCGACATCAAGCGGTTCAGCAACGACTGCCTCCAGGCACAGCTGCTCGCCAACTGCCGCCAGCGCGACGTCTACATCGTGCAGCCGCTCGTGCCGCCCACGCAGGAGCACCTCATGGAGCTGCTCCTCATGATCGACGCGGCCCGTGGTGCCTCGGCGGCGCAGATCACGGCCGTCATGCCCCACTACGCCTACGCGCGGTCCGACAAGAAGGACGCCTCGCGCATCTCCCTCGGCGGGCGTCTCGTCGCCGACATGATCTCGACGGCTGGCGCCCACCGCGTGCTCACCATGGCGCTGCACGCGCCGCAGGTGCACGGCTTCTTCTCGACGCCGGTCGACCATCTCACCGCCATCGGCGTGCTCGCAGACCACTTCCGCGACGCCGACCTCACCAACGCGATCGTCGTCAGCCCCGACCTCGGCAACGCAAAGGTGGCCACCCAGTTCGCCCGGCTGCTCGGGCTGCCCGTCGCCGCCGGGTCGAAGCAGCGGGTCGCCGACGACCGCGTCGTCATCGACTCCATCGTCGGCGACGTCGCTGGCCGACGGGCGATCATCCTCGACGACGAGATCGCCACCGGCGGCTCGATGCTCGAGCTCATGGACCGCCTCAAGGAGGCCGGCGCCACGGAGGCCGCCATCGTCTGCACCCACGGCCTGTTCGCCGGCAAGGCCGTCGAGCGGCTGCGCGACCACCCCTTCGTCACCGAGGTCGTGACCACCGACACGGTGCCCGCGCCCGAGGGCTGGCCCGAGCTCAAGGTGCGGTCGGTGTCGGCGCTCTTCGCCGAGGCGATCAGCCGCATCCACCACGGCCGCTCGGTCAGCTCGCTCTTCGAGGGCGTCGACCCGACCCACGCGCCGCCGCAGGCCAGGCTGCCGTTCGAGACGCACGCATGAATGGTGCCCCTTGGTGGCGCCGTCCGGGCGTCGCGTTCCTGGTCGACGTGGTGCTCGTCGTCGTCTTCGCCGCCGTCGGCCGGGCCAGCCACGACGAGTCCAACGCCCTCGTCGGCGCGCTCAGCACGGCGTGGCCCTTCCTCGTCGGCACGGCGCTCGGCTGGATCGTGGTCCGGTTCACGCGGCGGATGTGGCCGGTCGACGTCGCCCCCGGCGTGACCGTGTGGTTCGCCACCGTGCTCGTGGGGATGGTGCTGCGCCGCGCCGTCGGCTCGGGCACCGCGGTGAGCTTC